>JAKQWJ010000163.1 GCA_029562045.1 Spirochaetota bacterium
CGGCTCATCGCAGACCCCGCGAGCCCGCTGTCCCGCAGGAGCCCCGCGGAGGACCTCGGGCGGAACATTCCAGGGCCGGAGGCTGCACGGGGGGCCGGAGATGTGGCGTTCCAGGATGAAGAAGCCGGCGGGATCGCCGAGGTACGCTCCCTCTACGAAGGAACGCCCCAATGGATGAAGGCTCCGAACGGCGAACCGACGAATCTTGATGAACGGCAATGGCTGCAGGTGAGGACTCCGGCTTTCAAAAAGTGGTTCGGAGACTGGGTATCTCTCTGGCGATACCAGGAAGTTGCTAAGGCTTTTTCGGAAATAGTTAATGGTGCGGAGGAAGCGACGGTGCGAAACCTCCGTTCAGATCTTGAAGAATACGGCGGCACGCCGGATGTGACCTTTATATGGGGAGATGATAAAAAAGGACTGCTGCATATCGGAAGCCGCAGAGGATCGGCAGTGGTTCAGAAGGTTATTGATGCGGTGGTCACCGGAGAAATAACGAAACATGTGCCGGGTAAAAAGACTGTTCATCTGGAGAGGGACGGGTATGAAGCGGTTCTGTCGCTGGATGAACACGGGGAAAAAAAGACATGGCTATTAACCGGATGGAAAATAAAAGAGCCCGATGTATCCGGTGAGGTTGGTACTCAATCCGGAACTACACAAACCGGACCTACATTTAGTCGTTCCGATTTGGGAGCGGGCTCTAAATTTAGTATCGAATCTCTATTCGAATCCGTCAAGTCGTCTGTTTCAAAGATAGTCGACGAGAACGGCGAGCCGCTGGTGGCTTATCACAATACAAACCGAAATTTTAAAGTATTCAACCTGAAGTATGTAAGAACCTCCAACGAGATTCAGGCTTTCTTCTTTATGGATCGCCCGGATGAATACGACGAATATGGAAAAATTCGCTATCCGGTATTCCTGAATGTCCGGAATCCTGCCGGATTCAGAGAATCGGTTGACGGGTTTAAGGCGGGGAGTACGGACGATGCGGGAATAAAACAGCGGATGAAGCTAATTGCGGCAGGGTATGACGGCATTTATGTCAGCCAGGAAGAAGGGGGGATGGAATACGCGGAGATAGCGGTGTTCCATCCTAACCAGATTAAATCGGCCGTTGACAATATCGGGACCTTTGATCCGAAAAAACCCAATATCCTCTATCAGGACGCAGGCGAAGAGTACAATCCCCTATTCGATACCGGTAAGGGAACACCCCTCGATGACAGAGAGCTTCTTTTTCAGGTCGAAGAGAACTACGCTCCTAAAAAAACCCAGCTTGCGTACAAACTTTTCCGGATAAAAGATGGGAAACTGTATCCTCTTTTTGTGCATGCCAACGAAGAGATGCCTATCGGAGTGTGGCTTAAGGCTAAGAGCGGAGAGAAAACCGAAAAGGGAAAGGTCCGATCTCAGCTGGGGCCCCTGGCGTATCGGCCGGGATTTCATGCAGGAGATTATCCTGTGGCAACGCACATCGGGCGCAAAGCCTCCCGGTTTGATTCGGCTCCTTCTTACAGGCCCAAATCGCAGGTCTGGGCCCTGGTGGAGTACCCTGATGATGTTGACTGGCAGGAGGTGGCGAACAGTCGGGCAACCCGGTCCAAGGCGGGTGAGGTAATTGCCTCCACGGCTCAAATTACCGACCAGATCCCCTTCGATGGTTTTTACCGATATAAGACGAATCCCAACATGACGGGGACCTGGATGATCTCCGGGAATATGCGGATACTCCGGGTTCTAAGTGATCAGGAGGTGGAAGAGGTTAACAGCAAGGCAGGTCTGAAAGACCTTCCGCGGGAAGACGCTTTAGATAAAGAGGTGCTTTTTCAGGAGGAGCTGTACCGTGGCGCGGAGTATTTTCCATTTCAGGAAGACGAGATTTTTAACGCCAAGCTGGACGCGTTCGCGGCGGGGACGCTGAAAGACGGGGAAGTCCTGAAAGTAGGAGAGCCGCGAGGCCCTCTCAAAGCCTTTGTTCCGAAACTTCCACTTTATATTCGACAATCCGTACTCAAAAAGATAACGGAAAGGCACGGGGTACCTCTGGAATCGATTCGGGACCTCCCGACAAAAATGAGCTTGCCGGTTTTTATTTTCAGCTCGAAGAACGCGAACGCACGGCTCGCTATTATCGACGCGGTTAATCAGGAAGGAGAAAACATTCTCACCGCGGTTCGTTTCTACCGTTCGATTCATGAAGGCCGTTCGGTTATCGAGGTCAACGATATCGCATTGATGTACGGGAAAAGCGCCGAAACGATTCTTTACTGGATCGGCGAAGACGACCTTCTTCTCTGGGCGGACAAAAAGAAAGGCCTTGACTGGATCGAGCGGCTGTCCGGGTCCCATTCCCGGGGCGTGCTCGACAATCAAGGCCTAGAAGACAATCGGGAAAGAGCCGCCGAACAAACCGGGTCCCATTCCCGGCGTCAGCGCGGCATAGATCCCGACCTTCTAAAAAAAGTATACACCCAGATCGAGGAAAAGTCAAATATACCGGAAGGCGACTTCGGAGAACTCCTCTTTCAGACCGAGGAGGAGCTCATGACGGAGGCGCGGAATTATGCCTCTGCGGAAGAGTTTGAAGAGTACATGGAGTTCCTCGAACAGATAGATATGGGCGAGGATGACAGCCCCGTCCCGGATCTGCCGCCGGCGGAGAAAAAGGAGTGGTACCGGGAGTTCTGGGAGCGTGCCCGGACGGAGGAGGATCCGGCGGAGAGGGCGGGGAGTCTTAATGCCCGGTTTGTGCGGGAGCTCCGGGCCCGGGGTGGGGAGGGTCTGCGGGACTTTCTCTCCGGGATTTACGAAACCATTGTCGGGAGGCGGCAGAACTGGCAGCCCGCGTCCCCGGAAGAAGCTGCCGAAATGGAAGAGGCGATGCAGAAGGCGGCCCAGGTTGAGCGGGCGGTTCATCCCCTGGTGCAGGCCTCGGCCATCAGCGTGGGCCGTCACGGACGGCAGCTTAACCCGAAGACGGCAAAAGCGCTCCTGACGATTATGAAGAACGCCGCCCCGGAATATCGGGGCATCTACGCCGAGGTCATGGAAAAGCCGGAGTTTGCCGAAGCTGCCGGAGCCATGGCAGGCTCGCCGGTCCGCCTTAAGGAGTCGCAGATCGCAGACTGGGAAACCTACTCCATCACCGAAAGAATGCGCATCGCCCGGGAGATCCAAGACCTGGAATTGCGGAAGAAAATCGAGTCAGGCGAAGTGGCCGACCTGGAGGTGAAGGGCTACATCGAAAGAATCGAAGAAGAGAATAAAACTCTTGAATCGGAAATCAGGGCAAAGGAGCGGGAGATTGCTGATGACACACGGCGGATGTCTTATGCGGAGAAGACCTTCATCAGTCTGCGGGATCAGTTACAGGAGAAAGAGAAGGAGATTGAACGGGAGAAAAAACTGTCCGGACGGCTTACTCAGCGGGGGCAGGCGGTGGGAGATGCTCTCCTTTCTGCCCGGCGGGAAGCGTCGATGCTGGCCCGGGACATTAAGAGAACCCAGCGGGAGCTGCGGAGGAATGAGCGGGTCCGGGCGGTAGAAGAGAAAAAGACGGCACTGCGGGAGCTGAAGGAAAAACTGCGGATGCGGGAGGCGGAAAAGAGGGCAGCCCAGAAGATCCGTGATCTTAAACTGAAAATTGCGCGGAAGATTATGAAACCCGTGAGCCCCGAAGCGGTCGAGTTTTTCACGGCAGAAAAAATAAGGCAGCTCCAGAGCTTCCTTGATCCCCACTTTCTTATAGAAGAGAAGTAATGTAAAGAGACCCGGTATCGTGGTTCTAAAAAGACCGGCAGATAGACACGCAGGGGGTCGGTGGTTCGAGTCCACTATCGCCCATTGTCCCGAAAAAGTCCCGCTTCAGACGGGGCTTTTTTTTGCCCTGGTGATGGCTCCGGTCATGTGTCGCGAGGTCTGACGTGCCCCGGTTTCCCGTAAAGAGATTATCGGCGCAGAGAAATCACCAGGCCGGATATTTCCCCGTCTTGACACTTCCCGAAAGATTCGGTAGTTTATAGCGGGTTGCGCCGTTTCCCGGTAGTGTAATGGTAGCACCACAGACTCTGGATCTGTTCGTGGGGGTTCAAGTCCTCCCCGGGAAGAAACGCATGGTCCCTTCGTCTAGCGGTTAGGACAGGAGATTCTCATTCTTCAAACAGGGGTTCGATTCCCCTAGGGACTAAAAAACCGGCGGGTTCCGCCGGTTTTTTTATGTCGCCCCGGATTTCGTTCAAGGCCGTTTCCGCCCTCTCCGGATCGGTCCCGCGCGGCCGGTCGCGCCGGCGCTGGGAGGCTCCACGCGGCGCCGGACCACCGCGACCCCGCAGGCCGCCTACTGGGGTTCCACGAAGGTGTTGTAATAATACTCCAGGCTGTCCATCAGGGCGTCCCAGGACGCTTCGACGATGTCCTCGCTGACCCCGACGGTATCCCAGGAGTTGCCCAGACGGTCGCTGAAGGAGATGAAAACCCGCACCTTCGACGCGGAACCGGCGGCTTCCGGGTTCAGGACCCGGACTTTGTAGTCCGTCAGCGTGATGGCCTTGATGAAGGGGTAGAAAGGAAGAAGGGCGTCCCGGAGGGCCGCATCCAGGGTTTCCACCGGGCCGATTCCCACCGCCGCCCCCAGGACCTCCTTGCCGTTCAGCCGCATGAAGAGGCGGCCCACGTTCTTCGATGGACTGACCCAGGTTTTATAGGATTCCAGGTGATAGTTTCCCAGCTCCGCCAGGGGTTTGTACAGCTTCAGGCATTTGCGGATCAGAAGGTCGAAGGATGCCTCGGCGGCTTCGTACTCGTAGCCCGCCACCTCCTTCTCCTTCAGACTCTTGAAGAGGGTTTCCACTATTTCGGAACTCTTGTCGAAATTGCCGTACCTGGACAGTTTGTCCACGATGGTGGATTTTCCGGCCAGCTCCGACAGCAGGATGCGCCGTTCGTTTCCCACCAGGCGGGAATCGATATGTTCCATCAGGTAATCCGCCTTGGCCAGCACATCCACATGCTGTCCCGCCTTGTGGCTGAAGGCCGCCTCCCCCACATAGGGCTGTCGCTTGTCGGGAATGATGTTCGCCTTCTCCGACACGAAGCGGGACAGGGAGGTGAGTTTTTTGATGTTGCCGTTGGCGGAGGTGTCGTATCCGAGCTTCAGCGCGATATTGGGAATGATCACGCAGAGGTTGGCGTTGCCGCAGCGCTCCCCCCAGCCGTTGATGGTTCCCTGCACCTGCCCGGCTCCCGCCTCCAGGGCGATGATGCTGTTGGCCACGCCGTTGCCGGTATCGTCATGGAAATGAACCCCCAGGGGGGCGAGATCCTCCGCTGGAAGGGAGCGGATGATCCGGTCCACCTCCATCGGAAGGGTCCCTCCGTTGGTGTCACAGAGCACGACCCAGTCCGCTCCCGCCTGGGTCCCGGTTTTCAGCACCTCGAGAGCGTAGGCGGGATCGTCTTTCCAGCCGTCGAAAAAGTGCTCCAGGTCGAAGATCACTTTTCTGCCCTCGGACTTCAGAAAGCTCAAAGAATCGAAGATCATTTCCAGATTCTCCTCATGGGTGGTCCGGAGCACCTTCTCCACATGGGCCTTCCAGGTTTTTCCCACAACGACGACGGTGGATGTCCCCGCTTCCAGAAGCGCCCGGATGTGGGAGTCTTCCCTGGCCTTCCGGCCCGGCTTGCGGGAGGACCCGAAGGAGGCGATTTCCGCGTGCCTGAACTTTTCCTTCTTTGCCTGGGCGAAGAAGGCCGCCTCCTTTTCGTTGGACAGGGGGAAGCCCCCTTCGATGAAATCGATGCCCATTTCATCCAGCTTGTGGGCGATCTGGATTTTATCGCTGAGACTGAAACTCACCTCGATCCCCTGCATGCCGTCCCGCAGGGTGGTGTCGAACAGGCAGATTTTTCTTTTTGTCATATCCTTCTCCCTTCAGGGCCTCGGAGGCTGCCCGGGGCCCGCATAAAAAAAAGCGGCCGTCCCCCCCCTCGGGAAGGACGGCCGCGGTTTTCAAAAACCACCGGGCTAGGCTTCCCGCCGGAATTCCGAGTCGATGCAAATAGCAATGATGATGCCGTTGTCGCCGCCCCAGCCCTTTTTCATGACAGCCTTTTTTTAATCCAATGCAAAAGTTTTGTCAATCGCAAAATTAGGCTATAATACGTGCATGCAGGCAGACACGGTTTTCGACCGCCTGGTCATGGATCTTTCCCGGGAGGACAGACGAAGGATGCTGGAGAAAATCGGGGACCTTTTCTCCGAATCTCTGGAGCCTCTGGCCGACGACGAGACGGACACCCCGATGCTGGATCTGGAGCGGGCGTTTCAGCGGCAGGGGCTGCTGGTGAAGATCCTCATTTTTCTCAAGACCTTTTTTTCCGGCCGGTCTCGGGAGGATGTTCTGATGGAACGCCTCCTGGCTGATGTCGCCCGGGACGTGAACCGCCGGCGCCCGGGACTTCTGGACCCTGCCCGGTCTTTGATCAACTCTCCCTTCGCCGATGAGCTGAAGGCCCTGAAGGGGGCGGTCGCGGTTTTTATTCCCGCCCTCAACAGAATCGCCGCCAATCAGAGGGCCGAGTTCAACGCCTTTCTGGCGGGTCTCGAGATGGAGGAGATCCAGAGCCGGCTGCTGGAGGAGACCGACCCGCGCCGCATCATGGAGAAATTCCGGTCCCAAACGGACTCCGGTTTTCCCGGGGCCGGCAGAAATTCCATGCCCTCCACGACGGAATTGACGGATCTGGAGTTGAAAAGGATGATGGAAAACGGTCTCGAGAACGTGATGCAGTTCCTTCCCGGGGAGGGAAAAGCCGCCATGTACCGGAACATGAAGCTTCTGCACAGTCTTCAGACCCTGGCCACCTACCCCTTCGACAGGGTAATCGGGGCCTTCGGTTCCGAACCGGAGCTTTCCACCAGCGCGGCGCCCATCAAACGCATCACGGATCACGTGATACGTCTGGCGGAGATCATGCACAGCTTGAAGGGCGCCCCTTCCCGGTTTCTCCTCCAGGGGATGTTTCTTTTTCTCAACGAGGAGAAAAGGGGCAGGGCGGGATACGATCCGGCGGAAGAGTTGGACCGTCAGATAAAGGCGACGAACAAGGCCCTGGCAAAAATCAGGAGCCTCAACAAAACCTTTCCCTTCGTGCCTCTGGCACGGTATGTGTCGGGCGACATCAATTACGTCTGCGCCGACACCGGCGGCGGGGAGGACTGGTTTACCCTGCTGCGGCAATTCTGGCGCGGCCGCATCGATCTGCTCCATCAGGCCTTTGCCCGGGAGCGAAAAAGGTCCGAACTGCTGGAGGAAATCCGCCGCGCCCTGGAACCGGCGCCCTTTTCCGATGTCGGCCATTATGCGGTCCCCGACGGCGACGGGCGGAGACCGGGAACCTATCGGCTCACCCTGGGATTTCTGAAGACTTTTTTCACCCTGATATTTCCTCCCGAGTTCAACCGTTACCTGAAAGTCCTTCTCGTCGAGGGGGAGTTCTACAAAGGCGACAACAGGCAGGAGTTCACCGAAGCGTACAGCCTTCTATTGAAGGCGGGAGAAAACCTGGAGCTTTTCGAGAACAGGTTTCAACCCGGAGGCGAATTCCAGAAGACTCTGCAGAGCATCGAGGAAGACCCGCTCTCCGACATCGTCAGAAAACGGAAGATCGAGACGGCGATGGCGGACATGGATCGGGAAGCGGAATCCATGATCCAGGATGTCCGGAAGGGGTTCACGATCTTGAGCAAGATTCTGGGGGGCATCCTGTACGGAGAGATCGGAGGCCGCTACGACACCCTGTCCAATCTCGGCTATCTCGGGGGAAGGGCGAACAGGAGTTTCATGAAAGCTCTGGACAATATATTCAGGCGTTCCAAAACCTTCGGCGCTCTGGTGGAGAAGGCTTTTCTCGTGGAAGGAGAGGGCAGGTAAGGCGCGCTGGACGAAGCCGGGAAAAGCGGGTACATATCCCATAAGGAATCTGCAGAATGAAAAACTATCGACGCTCCTGGAAGGACGCGGTGTTCTCCGCCGTGGAGAGCATGGCAGCGAAAAAAGGCCTTGACACCGGGATCGACCCCGATCTGGTTGTGATGGAAACCCCGCCGCGGCCTGACCTGGGGGACATGGCCGTGCCGCTTTTTCCCTTCGCCAAACTGTTCAAATCCCCGCCGGCGAAAATCGGCGAGGAACTCCGGGCCGAACTGGAGCCCTTCGCCGCCCGGCGGGGCGGGGAACTCGTCCCGGCGGGGCCCTACCTGAATATCCGGCTTCTCCGGCCCGGGGTGGCGGGGGATATCCTGCGGAGCGCCGCCGCGCAGGGAGACTCCTACGGCCGGGGCGACGCGCTGGCAGGGCGGAAAATCATGGTGGAGTTTTCCAGCCCCAACACCAACAAGCCTCTGCATCTGGGGCACCTGCGCAACGATGCCCTGGGGGAAAGCGTGGCTCGGATTCTCCGGGCCGCCGGGGCGGAGGTCCGGACCGTCAACCTGATAAACGACCGGGGTGTCCACATCTGCAAGTCCATGCTGGCCTATCGGGAACTGGGGGGCGGGAGGACTCCGGAGGACGAGAAGCTCAAATCCGACCATTTCGTGGGAAAATACTACGTGCTGTACAACGAAATGGAAAAAAAAGACCCCACGGCGGAGGAGCGGGCCCGGGAACTTCTGCGGCGATGGGAGCTGGGGGACCCGGAGGTGAAGGCCCTGTGGGAAAAGATGAACCGCTGGGCCATCGAGGGTATAAAGGACACCTACGCCAGAACGGGCATCCATTTCGACCGCTTTTACTTCGAAAGTCAGGTCTATCTGAAGGGTCGGGAGGAGGTCCTGGAGGGGCTGGCCCGGGGAATCTTCACCCGGGACGCCGATGGGTCGATCTGGGTTGATCTGACCCATCAGGGGCTGGACCGGAAAGTCCTGCTGCGCAGCGACGGGACCTCCCTCTACCTGACCCAGGACATCGGAACCGCGATCTCCCGGCACGGGGACTGGCCCTTCGACCGGCACCTGTATGTGGTCGCCTCGGAGCAGAACTACCACTTCGCGGTGCTGTTTCACGTCCTCCGCCTCCTGGGACACGAGTGGGCGGCCAACCTGCACCATCTGTCCTATGGAATGGTCAATCTGCCCGAGGGAAAGATGAAGTCCCGGGAGGGCACCGTGGTGGACGCGGACGATCTGCTCCAGGACCTGGCAGAGATGGCGGCGGAGGAGATCCGGACCAAGGAGCGGGAGAGCGAGGTGGGCGACGTGGCCGAGACGGCGGAAAAAATCGCCCTGGGCGCCGTCCATTACTACCTTCTTCAAAGCGCCCCGTCCAAGGACATGGTTTTCAACCCCCGGGAATCCCTTTCCTTCACCGGAAACACCGGACCCTATCTGCAGTACACGGGCGCCAGAATCAGCAGCATGATGCGGAAGCGCGAAGGCATGCCGGAACTCCGGGAAAGGGCTTTTCGCCCCGAGCTTCTCCAGGGTGAGGAGGAGTGGGCCCTGGTCAAGCTCATCGGGGATTTTCCGGAAACGGTGGAGCAGGCCGCCCTGTCCTACAACCCCAGCTTTCTGACCGCCTTTCTCTACGAAACGGCGAAAACATTCAGCCGCTGGTATCACGACAACCCGATCCTGCATAACCGGGATCAGGATCTCAGCGCCGCCCGGGTGGAATTGTCCCGGGGGGTTCTGCAGGTGCTGAAAAACGGGATGGACCTTCTGAACATCCCGTTTCTGGAAAACATGTAGCCCCGGCGGCGGAAGCGGGGACCGGGGAGCGCCCCTGCGCCGGCCCCTGCGCCGGCCCCCGGAAGCGCCGGCCCCCGGAAGCGCCGGCCTCTGCGCCCGCCCCTGCGCCCGCCCGGAAGCGCCCCTGCACCGGCCCGCTGGAGAGCCGGCCCCTGCGCCCGCCCGGAATGCGGGCCCCCGCCCTTGACGCTCCGGGGGAATCATGGTATAGAAAACCTTGCTGTAAACCAAGGCTGGAGTCGCATAACATGTACGCACTGATAGAAATCAAGGGAAAGCAATACAAGGCGGAAAAAGGCGGCCTTCTCAAAGTCGACAGGTTCGTGGAAGCCAAGGGTTCGTCCCTGGAACTGGGAAGCATTCTCCTGGTGGGAGGAACCTCCGGTGTCCGGGTGGGCTCTCCCTACGTGGAAGGGGTCACCGTCAAGGCCACCGTGGAAGACCATATCCGGGGCGACAAGATCATCGGTTTCAAATACAAAAGACGGAAGGGTTACCGCCGCAACTGGGGTCATCGGCAGGATTACACGATCCTGAAAGTCGAGGACATTCCCGGGGCATGAGGTGATGATCCGCGTCTCGATCCGGGTGGACGGGACGGGCTGCCTGCGGCGGCTCGAAGCGGAGGGGCATTCCCTCACCGGGGGGCGGGATTTCAGCCCCTCCTGCGCGGCGGCCTCGGCGCTGCTTCGCACGGCGGCGGAGATCATCTCCGCCGAGGACGGGGTCGAGACCCGGGTATCCCTCCCCGACGAGGGACGGATGCTCCTCGAAACCGGGGCGGTCCCGGCGGAGAGGGTTGACAGGTTTCGGGGTATTACGGATTTCCTCGCCTGCGGCCTTCTGAGGCTGGAAAGGGAGGACCCCGGGAGTCTGCGGGTTGCGATAGTCGAATAGAAAGAAAGGGAGAAATCGGTCATGGCACATAAGAAAGGCGGAGGAAGTTCCAAGAACGGGCGGGATTCCATCGGGCGGCGTCTGGGGGTGAAGCGCTACGGCAACCAGATCGTCAACGCCGGGGAAATTCTCGTTCGGCAGCGGGGAACCCTCTTTCACCCCGGCATCAACGTGGGGAAGGGGAAGGACGATACCCTCTACGCCAAGAAAGAAGGCCGGGTGGTTTTCAAAACCCTTCGCGGGAAAAAGGTAGTCACCATAGACCCTGCGGTGTAACCGGAAATCTCCGTGCGGAGCTTCGTCGACGAAGTCATCCTCCAGGTCGCATCCGGTTCCGGTGGAAGCGGATGCGTTTCTTTTCGGCGGGAGAAGTATGTTCCCCGGGGGGGCCCCGACGGGGGCGACGGCGGCCGGGGAGGGGATGTGGTTTTCGTCGTCCGGCGGAATCTGAAAACCCTCGCCCATCTGCGCCGCCGGAGGCTTCTGAAAGCCAGGAACGGAGCTCCCGGCGAGGGCCGCCAGAAGCAGGGGCGGGACGGGGAAAACCTCGAGATCCCGGTGCCTCCGGGAACGATGGTCCGGGATGCCGAGACGGGGGAACTCCTCCATGACTTCCCCGGGGAGGGGGAGGAATGGGTTTTCCTCCGGGGAGGAGCCGGCGGAAAGGGGAACACCCATTTCAAATCCTCCCGGGTGCAGGCCCCCCGTTTCGCCCAGCCCGGAAAGCCCGGGGCCGAAGCCACCCTTCGGGTGGAAATGAACATCATCGCCGACATCGGTTTCGTCGGTTTTCCCAACGCCGGGAAGTCCAGCCTGCTGCGCGCCCTTTCCAGGGCCCGCCCGGAGGTGGCGGATTACCCCTTCACCACGAAAATCCCCCATCTGGGCGTTCTGCGCCGGGGAGACATGGACCTGGTGCTGGCGGACATCCCGGGCATCATCCAGGGGGCTTCCCGGGGGGCGGGTCTGGGCCACAAGTTTCTCAAACACATTTCCCGGACCACGGGCCTGGCCTTCCTCGTCGATCTGGCGGACGCGACCTGGGAAACCGCCTTTCCGGTCCTATTGGAGGAGTTGCGGCGGTATTCGCCGGAGCTGGCGGACAAACGCCGGATCCTGGTTGCCACCAAACTGGATATGGAGGAGGCGGAACGGAACCTCCCGCGTTTTCTCGGCATGTTCCCGGGAGAAAAGATCTTCGGGGTGTCCGTCTTCAGCCGGAAAGGGCTGGAGGAGCTGAAGACCGCGTTCTTCGCCCTTGCCGGGACCCCCTCCGGGGGAGGCCTCCCATGAGGATGGCGCTCCTGGGCGGCACCTTCAACCCCATCCACATGGGGCACCTTTTCATCGCCGAAGTGGTCCTGGTGTCCCTGGGTTACGACCGGATCGTGTTTGTGCCCTCCTTCCGGCCCGCCCACAAGGATGTCCTTCCCGGGGACGATCCGGAGCTGCGGCTGGAGATGGCCCGGATCGCCACCGCGGGACGCCGGGAGTTCATTGTCGAAGACTGCGAGATCCGGCGGCGGGGGACCTCCTACACCATGGACACCATCGAGCACCTGGCCGCCCGGTACCCGGTGGAAGGAAAGATCGGCCTCATCATCGGTGACGATCTGGTGCCCGGTTTTCACACCTGGAAGATGGTGGACAAGCTGCGGGAGGCCTGCCGGGTGCTCATCGCCCGGCGGCAATGGGAACAGGAGCTTCCCTTTTCGGGAGACCACGCGTACATCGACAACACAGTCCTGCGGATATCTTCTTCGGACATCCGCCGCAGGG
>JAKQWJ010000184.1 GCA_029562045.1 Spirochaetota bacterium
GCCGGTGCAGCCCGCCGGTGCAGCCCGCCGGTGCAGCCCGCCGGTGCAGCCTGCCGGTGCAAGCCCCCGGGTCAGACTCCCCGGGCCGGCGCCCCAGAGCGGCTCCCCCGGGCTGACAGTTCGGGGCCTAAAAGATCCCCACCCGGGCCCCCAGGGCGACCTTGAAGATCGCGCCCGCCTCCACGTCGGACGAGGCGAACCAGAGGTTCGGCTCCACATACAGGGAGAAGGTCCGGAAAGCCTTCCACCCGGAGATCCGGAACCGGGCGAACTCCCACTGCAGAAGGACCGCGGACATCACCAGGGGGTCGTTGTCCCCGTCCATGGTGAAGTAGGAGAAGTTCGCCCCCACCGCGAAGGCCATGGAGAAGAAAGACCAGTCCGGCCCGAAGAAGTAATCGAAGGGCAGAAGCAGGATGTTGGCCAGCAGTTTGGCGCCGAAAACGTTTCCGGTGAACCGGCCCGGCGGGGCGGCGCCGGCCTGAAACTGCAGTTTGACGGTGTCGTCGAAGAAACTGACCCCCGCGCCGAAATCCGCGAAGGTGGCCCCCAGAAAATGGCTGTCCAGGTAGAGCCCCTGGATGAACCGGGGAACCCCGTAGCCCGATTTGTCTCCTTCCCGAAGATTCACTTCGATGGACTCAAGCCCATGGTCGTCCCCGGCGGTGCCGTACATCAGCAGGGACTCGGAATGCAGACTTCCCTCCTGGGGCGCCGCCAGGACCACCGCCGGCGGGGCGTTGTCCACCGTGAGGGCTATCCTTTCCGTGGTGGAGCGGCCGTCGGCGAACTCCGCCCGGACCAGGACGGGCAGGAGCCCCTGGGGCAGTTCGGTCGACTCCAGACGGAACTTCCATTCCTTCCCTCCCCGGGCGGGCTGGAAGGATCGTCCGTTGTCCAGGCTGAGAAGGACCCGGGAGACCTCGAAGAGGCGGTCGGCCTTCTTCCCCGCCGCCGCCTGCTCCTCCGGACTCAGTTCCATCCAGGCCCGTCCCCGCAGCCAGGGCCGACCCCTCACCGATTCGCCGGTGCGGTGGCTGTCCACGGTCAGGACCGGCCCGAAGGGCTTCATATGGACGGGGTGGGCCAGGCTCCGGACGGTTTCCCCCGGCGGGGCGATGAACTCCGCGGAAAAATCCACCCGGCCGTCCCCCGCCCCTTCCTCCATGGGGTGGTGAAAGAAACCGAAGCGGTCCACCGGAGCCTCCACAGGAGTCCCGTTTCCCGGGTGGATGGTCACCTTTTCCGGGACCGCGGGCCCCGTGACCTGTCCGGTTACCATCAGAGGCCCGGAGTGGTCAATCCCCGGCATCGGGTTGAAGAGAACCACCCGGGTGGCCGAGCTTTCCTTCGCCAGCTCCAGACTGCGCACCACCACCGAGCTGTTTCCCGCCCCGTCGGTGGCGATCATCCGGAGGTTGTATTTTCCGCTGGGCAGGGACGAGATATCGATGGTCTCCAGGATGACGTCCCGGGGCTCCATCTTCACCTTCAGCCCCTTGCCCGCCCCCTCCACCGGAGAGAGTTCGAAGCTCAGGGATTCCACCCGGGTATTGTCCGCCAGCTGTCCGGAAATCCGCAGGGACGGCCCGGTGGCCCTCCCGTCGGCGGGCTCTCCGATGGACACTCTGGGGGGGCTGTTGTCGATGCTGATGAGGGAGGATATCCGGGATTCCACCCCGAAGTTGTCCTTACCCACCACGAGAACCGAATAGACTCCGTCCCGGTAGGCGGCGGTGTTCAGCGGCAGACTCCAGGATTCCCTGCCCTCCGCCAGCTGGAAGGAGTTGCCGTTGTCCAGGGAGATTTTTATCTCGGCGATGCCGTTGGAATCCTTCGCGGCGCCCCGCAGGAAGATGGACCCGCGGTTGTGAGCGCGGAAATCAGGCTCCTTGAGTTCGATGGAGGGCGAATCGGTGCTGACCCGGATGGCGGCGGACACCGGCGTCCCCGTCAGGCCGTAGATGTCTTCGCCGTAGACCTCGATCCT
>JAKQWJ010000190.1 GCA_029562045.1 Spirochaetota bacterium
GTCGGCGGCTGCTGCGGAACGGGCCCCGCCCACATCGCCGAGGCCGCCCGCTCTATCCAGGCCCTGCACCGGGCACGGGAAGGCTCCGGCGCCCGGACGGCGACCACCCGGGCGGAGGCCGACCGAAAATCGGACAGCCCCAGTCTCCGCGACCGGGAAGGTCCCTGCGCCCGGGCTCCGGAAGGTCCCTGCGCCCGGGAACCTCTCCCGGTGGAGAAGCGCAGTTCACTGGGCGCCAAACTCGTCCGGGGGGAATGGGTCACCAGCGTCGAACTCACCCCTCCCCTGGGTTACGATCTGTCAGGGATTCTGGCCAAGGCGGAAGAGTGCCGGAAAAACGGCGTGGATGCCATCAACATCCCCGACGGTCCCCGGGCCAGCTCCCGGGTGAGCCCCCTCATCGCTGCGGAGAGGATCCGCCGGGAGGTGGGCATCGAAGTGCTGCTGCACCTGACCTGCCGGGACCGGAACATCATCGGAATACAGTCGGACCTCCTGGGCTGCGCCGCCGCGGGGATCCACAACCTCCTGGCGGTCACCGGCGACCCGCCGAAGCTGGGAGACTACCCCCACGCCACGGCGGTCTTCGACATGGACTCCATAGGGCTGACCCGCATCGCGGACCGGCTCAACCGGGGCATCGACGTGGGGGGCAAGACACTGAACCCGGCGACGGAGTTCCTCATCGGCGTGGGTGCGGACCCCACTCACCTGGATCAGAACCGGGAAATCGCCCGGCTCCGGGAAAAGGCGGAGGCGGGGGCCTTCTTCTGCGTCACCCAGCCGGTCTACGACGTGGATGCCCTGTTCCGCTTCCTGGATAAAATCCGGGACATCCCGCTGAAGGTCGTGGCGGGGGTCTGGCCCCTGGCATCGCTGCAGAACGCCCTCTTTCTGCATAACGAGGTTCCCGGAGTCCGGATCCCCGACCCGGTCATGGCCCGGATGGAGCGGGCCGTCACCCGGGAGGAGGCCCGCCGGGAGGGTGTCGCCATCGCCCGGGAAATCGTCCACCGAATCCGCGACCGGGTCGCGGGCATCCAGGTGGGGGCCCCCCTGGGCAATGTGGAAATCGCCCTGCAGGTCACCGCTTCCTGACCCGCCCGGGCCCCGGAGGAGGAGGTTTTTTCGGTTCCGCCGGCTTCCTTTGTGCAGAACCGCCCGTCTCCTTCCGGGGCAGGCTCCATCGGGTGGAGACGGGCTTCTCCCGCCTCCCCGGGGCGCCGATCTTTCGCTCTCCGCGCACCGTCCCCCTTCCCCCTCCCTCCGCGCCGAAAGAGACATCCGGGGTTGAAAAAAAACGCGGAGAGGTTTCCTCCGCCCGGGGCCGGGGCCTACGGGTCCCGGGCGGTCGCCTCCTCGTCTTGAAAAACCACGGAGAGGTTTCCTCCGCCCGGCGGGAATGACCCACCGCTTTCCGGCAGGACTTTTTCTCCCATCCTTCATTTTTGTAAATGTATGTAAATCCAGGGACGATCCCCCGCCTCCCCGGCCCCGATTGTGGGCACAATTATTGCTATTTCTCCGGTCCCAACAATCGACGGAGGCTGAAAAATGACGAAAAGCATCGACATGGCCATCCAGGAGTACAGAACCTCCGGGGACGGCTTCGACGCCCTGTTCACCCGGGTGGTGGTGCGGGTCTACGAATACCCGAAGAAAAACCCCCTGTGCACCGAGGAGGATTGCGCGGAGTTTCTGCTGTCCTTCTATCCCCGGATAAAAAACATCATCCTCGGTTACAGAAACATGGGTCGGGAGTTCGATGCCTATCTGGCAAACTGTCTGCGCTGGCACATGAAAAGCTACCTGGGCTGGAGACTGCGAATGGTGAAGCAGGATCGTCTCCTTCTGCGGGAAAGCTGCGATTCGGCGCGAACCGGGGCCGACGATGCATCCGCCGGGGAGGAGACGCCGGAGTACCGCACCGACGGCCGCTCCCGGATCGGCCCCTTCTCCTTCTGCTCCCGGGACGGGGTTCTGCACCGCAGAAGCCTGGGCCGCTTCCTTCTTCTGGCCCTGAAATGCGTGGATGACCTGGACGATCCCACCGTCGGGCGGCTGTCGGAACTGTCGGGTTTTTCCCGGGACCTGTTCTTCCATCTCATCGAAGCTCTGCGGGTCTGCATGCGGCGGCGCAGCGCGCGGATCTCCCTTCTCCGGGAGAGGCGGGCCCGGAATTACTTCCGTTTGCGTCTTCTTGGGGAAGAACGGGGAAGCTGCGACGATCCCGATCGCGCCGCCCGGCTGGAACGGAAAATCGCCCTGGAAAAGGAAAGGTTCCGGAGGGCCTGCGAGGCCCTTTCCCGGGTGCCCCGAAGTCCCTCCCACCGGGACATAGCCCGCATCCTGGGAATCCCCAAGGGCACCGTTGATTCCGGACTGCACTATCTGAAAAAATTCCTGTGAATCCCCGGCTCCCTCCGCTTCTCAGTGTCCCTCTTTTTTGCTACCTTCGGGAGATGGAACTTCTTCTGGCAACCGGGAACCCCCACAAACGGGAGGAGTTCGCCCGGATTTTTCGGGGCCATCGCCTCCTTCTGCCGGCGGATCGGGGCGTCCGATTCGATCATGAGGAAACCGGCGCGAGCTTTCTGGAAAACGCCCTGGGGAAGGCCCGGGCCCTTCGGGCGCTGCTGTCCCGTTCCGATGCGGAAGGAATGCCCATTCTCGCCGACGACTCCGGCCTCGCGGTGGCCGCCCTGGGCGGGGAGCCGGGGGTTTATTCCGCCCGTTACGGCAGGCAGGAGCGGGGCCGGGATCTGTCCGACGGGGAGCGCAACCTTTTTCTGCTGGAGAGAATGGCAGCCCTGGAGGACCGCAGGGCCTGTTTCGTCTGCGCCCTGGTCCTTCTTCTTGACGAGAACCGCATCTATGCGGCCCAGGAAACCCTGCCGGGTCTGGTGGGCAGGGAACCCCGGGGAGAGGGCGGCTTCGGCTACGATCCCCTCCTCGTCCTTCCCCATCGGGGAAGGACCGTGGCTCAGCTCACCCCGGAGGAGAAGGACCTGCTTTCCCACCGGGGAAAGGCGGCCCGGGCGATACTGGCGGTGGTGGAACATCATCTCAGCGGGAGGACGGCATGAACATTCCGGAACGAAAGGACGTGGCGGCGGAGAACCGCTGGAAGCTGGACAGCCTCTTTTCCGGCGACCAGGAGTGGGAGAAGGCCTTCGCCGAGTACCGGGAGACGGCATCCAGGATACCCTCCTTCAAGGGAAGCCTGGGGGCCTCGGCGGAGAACCTGAAAAGCTGCCTGGATTTCATGACCTCCCTGGGGATGGGGGAGGAAAAACTGGGCCATTACGCCCAGCTCCGTCTGGCCGAAGACGGGGGAGACCCGGCGGCCCAGGACCGCTACGCCCGGTTCCTGCAGGCGGCGGCTGCGGCGGAGGCCGACGCGGGCTACCAGAAGCCGGAGATTCTGGCCATCCCCGACGAAAGGATGACGGAATTCCTGGAAACCCTGCCGGACTACCGCATCAGCCTCGGGAAACTGCTGCGCTTCAAGCCCCACATCCTGTCGGAGGAGGAGGAAAGACTCCTGGCCCTGCAGACGGAGGCCAACGAAACCGCCCGGAAGGCCTATTCGGCCCTCACCGACGTGGACATGGATTTCGGTCTCGTGCCCACCCCGGAGGGGGAAAAGCCCCTGACCCAATCCACCTTCCAGTCCTTCCTGATGCACCCCCTTCGGGGCGTCCGGGAGGCGGCCTACACCCGCTTCATGGGCCTCTTCGATGGACACAAAAACACCCTGGCCGCCCTGCTGGCGGGGAGCGTGCAGCTGGACATCTACTCCGCCCGGGTCCGCCGCCACCCCTCCGCCCGGGCGGCCCGGCTCTTCCCCGACGACGTTCCCGAAGCGGTCTATGACAACCTGGTGGAGGTGGTTCACCGGGGGCTCCCGGCGCTGCACCGATACTACGAACTGCGCCGCCGGGTCCTGGGGCTGGAGAAGCTCCGGATGTACGACACCAAAACCCCGCTGGTTCCGGACATCCAGGTGCGGCACAGCTATCCGGAGGCGGTGGAAGTGGTGGTGGCCGCCCTGGCTCCCCTGGGTCCGGAGTATCAGGGAACCCTGCGCCGGGGGCTTCTGGGAGGCTGGGTGGACCGGTACGAAAACAGGGGCAAGCGTTCCGGCGCCTTTTCCGCCGGATCCTACACGGGGGACCCCTACATCCTCATGAATTACAAAGAGGATCTCCTCCGGGATGTCTTCACCCTGGCCCACGAGGCAGGGCATTCCATGCATTCCCTGTACTCCGCCGCCTCCAACCCTTTTCAGCACTACGATTACACCATCTTCGAGGCGGAGGTGGCCTCCACCTTCAACGAGCAGCTTCTGATGAAATATTTCATGGACCATGCCGAATCGGAGCAGTTCCGGGCCTACCTCGTGGGCAAGCAGATCGACGACCTCATCGGAACCCTGTTCCGGCAGACCATGTTCGCCGAGTACGAACAGGCCATCCATCGTTCCGTGGAGGAGGGGCGGCCCCTTACCACCGCGACGCTGCGCTCCCTGTACCGGGACCTTCTGGGCCTCTACTTTGGACCCGCCCTGGAGCTGATGCCCCTGGACGACCTGGAAGGACTGCGGATCCCCCACTTCTACCGGGCCTTTTACGTCTACAAGTACGCCACCGGAATAGCCGCGGCGGTGGCGCTGTCCCGGATGGTCCTCACCCAGGGGGAGCCGGCCCGGGAAAGGTACTTCGCATTTCTGCGGTCCGGCGGCTCCCGGTTTCCCCTGGAAGCCCTCCGGATCGCGGGGGTGGATATGTCGGTGTCCATGCCGGAACGGAGTCCCGGGAGAGACCGGAAACCGGAACCCGGGATCGGGCCGGTGGAAGGGGCGGTGGAACTTTTTTCCTCTTTGGTGGAAGAACTGGAAGCTTACCTTTCCTGATCTCCCGGATCGTTTTCCACCCGGGGGGGACCGCCTTTTTCGATGTAGACCGGCAGGCCGAAGAGACTGTGGCGGGCCAGGTAATCCAGTTCCGGCGCCGCCGCCGTCCCCAGGGCCGCCCGGTAGTCCTGAACCAGTCGGTAAGCTTCGGGGTCCAGGACGATCCGGACCGGCCGGCCGCCCCCCTCCCGGCTCTCCCGGATCTGCCGCCACAGCTCGGCCAGGACCTCTTCGGCCCTCACGGCGCCGGGACCAGCCCCTCCCGCCGGAGGCCGGAGAAGAGGATCCGGCGGATCAGTTCCGGGTAGGGCACCCCGAAGAACCGGGCGAGGATGGGGAGGTCCGAATGGCTGGGGTTGAGGCCGGGAAGACTGTTCAGTTCGATGAAATTCGCCCTCCCCTCCCCGTCCTCCCGGA
>JAKQWJ010000195.1 GCA_029562045.1 Spirochaetota bacterium
TGTCAACGCTTATCTCGAATTCAAAAGAACTGGGCCTCCGGCCTGCCGTTTTTTCCAGTTTGAAAGGGCGGCGAGGAATTATGTCATCCGCTCTGGTGCCGCGAAGAATTAAACGGCGGGCAAAATCGAAGCATTTGACGAGGTTTGATTTTCCCGACGCATTGGCTCCGTACACAATGGCAGCTTTCAGAATATTCGGATCTCGTCTATTTGATGAGGCCACCACATGATTGGGAAGGGTTTTAGTTCTTCCGGCCACAAAACTGATAGTCTGGGGAGAATTAAACGAAAAAAGGTTTTCAAAAGTGGCCCTGATAAGCATTGAGAAATCCTCCTGATTAAAAGAAAGCATAAAATGACGCAGAAGTCAAGATTTTTATGCAGTTTGCGAGAATATATCTCTCAAATTGCCAATTATTGTTGAATCTTTAGACTTTTTATCTTCAATCAGGAGGCTCCGCCCGGGCGATGAGTTCGGCGAAGGAGTAGTTGGCGCTGGTGACGCCGAAGTCCGGTTCCCGCTGGAAGGGGCGGCGGACATAGTGGACCCGGTGCTCCCCACCGTCCAGAAACTCCACGATGGCCAGGATGAAGTCCTCCGGCTTGTTCAGGGAGTAGAGGATCTCGTTCCGGGTGACGGTTATGGTGGAGGCCCCGGAGATCCGGCCCTTCACCTCGATGAACCGGAGCTTCCCCGTTCCGGGGACCCGGCTTTCGATATCGTAGCCCAGCTTCTCCATTTCCCTGTCCACCGGCTCGAAGCCCAAGCCCTTCTCCACATCCATTATTATCTCCCGGGCCCGGGCCGCGGCGGCTTGGGTGTCCCGGGTCCGCCCGGGATCGGCGGGCTCCTCCCCTCCCCCCATCCTGCCCAGGAGGCCCGCGGGAACCACGAGGAAACCGCCCAGAACAAGGGGCGGCAGGGCCGAGATCTGGGCCTCCCGCGCCAGTTCCTCCAGCCTCCTGTCCCGCCGGGAGGAAAGAAGGTCCGCCTTCTTTCGGGCTTCCAGAAAATTGAGTCTCGCGTTGGGCCGCCCCTCCTTCTCCTGTTCCCGGAACTTTTCCGCCATACTATCCAAGCGGTTCATCTCCTTAAGCAAGCGTTCATTCACCGCCTGCCTGGTTCTGGCAATCTGCTCCAGCCTCTCCCTCTTCACCTCCTCCAGGTGCTCCGGCGCCACATCGGTCACTCCGAAGGCCAGCACCCTGTCCTCCAGGTCCCGGCCGATCCACCCGCACTGGGGCAGGGAAAGGATCTCCTCCGCCCCGGGTTCTCCCGGTAGAAGAGGCCGGTAATCCAGGTAGGGAGCGTAGCGCACATGGCGCATCTGTCCCCCGGGACGCATCTCGATATGCAGAACCCGCTGGGACACCACCCGCCGGGCCCCCGGGGGGGTGGCGCTCCCGTCGGTAATGGTGTGCTCCAGGGAGAAGTAGACCCGGGGCTGGGTTCCCCCATCGGCCTCATCCACCAGCACCGCCCCCCGCTTCAGAAGCTCCCGGTTTCGCTCCAGGGTGATGTCCAGAACCGCCTCCATCAGGGGCGAGCCGGGACAGAGGAAGGCCGCCATGGGCTCCCCCGGG
>JAKQWJ010000238.1 GCA_029562045.1 Spirochaetota bacterium
GCGGAGCGGACCCTCCCGGGGAAGAGGTCCAGAAACAGCGTCACCGAAATGTGCAGCCCCCGCTTGTAGGCCAGAGTGGCCCCCAGAAAGGTGCTCCAGACCAGGAGGTAGCGGGACAGCTCCTCGGTCCAGGTGTAGGCCTGGGACAGGGTCCGGCTCAGGATCTGCAGGCTTATGGTGGCGATCATCGCGATTATCAGGGCGATCACCGCCTTCAGCGCGATGCGGTCCAGAACGTCGCTCGCTTTTTTGAGGATTGCCGGCGCTCTCATCGTGCACCCCTTTGTCGGTAGGCCGGCGCCGCCGGGGGCGCCGGCATGGAAATCACTTCAGCTGATCGTTGATCTGCTTGAGGTACTTGCCGTAGGCCTTCTCGTACTTGGCGTAGACCGGGGCCACCGCCGCCTTGAAGGACGCCACATCGGGATCCACGACGACCATGCCCTTGGCCCGGAGGTCCGCCAGCTGGGTCTCCTCGCTGTCCTCGTTGGCCCGGCGCTCGAACTCCGCCGCAGTCTGGGCGGACTTGCGGAAGAGGTCCTTGTCGGCCCCGGAAAGCTTGTTGAAGACCCGGGCGCTCATGACGAAGAGGGCCGGGGAGTAGGTGTGCCGGGTCAGGGAGAGAAACTTCTGGGTCTCGTTCAGCTTGAAGGAATGGATGACGTTGACCGGGTTTTCCTGGCCGTCGATGGTCTTCTGCTGCAGGGCCGTCAGCGCCTCGGTCCAGGCCATGGGCAGGGTGTTGGCCCCCAGGGTCTTGAAGGTGTCGATGTAGACCGGGTTTTCCATGACCCGGACCTTCAGCCCCTTCATGTCCGCCGGGCTCTTCACCTCATGCTTCGAGTTGGTGAGGTTCCGGAACCCCCGCTCGGCGTAGGCCAGGCCGATGAGATTGACGGTTTCCAGCTTCTTCAGAAGCTCCTTGCCGATGGGGCCGTCCAGCACGGCGTAGGCCTGCTTCCGGTTGGCGAAGAGGAAGGGGAGTTCGAACACCGCCATTTCCGGCAGGAAATTGGCCACCGGCCCGTTGGTGATGACCCCCATGTCGATGGTGCCGATCTGCATCCCCTCCAGCAGGGTCCTTTCGTCCCCCAGGGTGGCGTTGGGGAAAAGCTCGATCCGGATCTTCCCGGAGGAGCCGCTTTCCACCAGTTCCTGGAACTTCATCGCCGCGATGTGGAAGCCGTCCTTCTCGTTGACCACGTGGGCCAGCCGGATTTTCGTCTGCGCCGACAGCGCGGAAGGAATGGCCATGACCGCCGCCGCCAGCAGGAACGAAACGATGACTTTTCGCATTTTCATCTTCTCCTTGGTGAAATGTAAACTGGGGATGAATTTAGAACCTTTCGCCGAAAAAGGCAATCCGCCCTTGAAGAGCCCGGGGGATTCGCCGATAATGGCCCGATGCGGAACAGTGAATGCGACCGGGTGGTGGAAAACGCGTCCCGGGTGGTGGTGGGCAAGAGGAAGGCCCTGGAGCTCATGCTCGCGGCCCTTCTGTCGGAGGGGCACGTTCTTCTGGAGGATGTGCCGGGTCTGGGAAAGACCCTGATGGCCAAGGCCCTGGCCCGGAGCATCGGCGGCAGTTTCCGGCGCATTCAGTTCACCCCGGACCTCCTTCCCGCGGACGTGACGGGTTTTTCCATCTACGACCGGAAATCCGGGGACTTCGTCTTTCACCCCGGACCGGTGATGTCCCACATCCTGCTGGCGGACGAGATAAACCGCACCATCCCCCGAACCCAGGCGGCCCTGCTGGAGAGCATGGGGGAGTTCCAGGTGACGGTGGACGGCGAGACCCTCCTCCTCCCCCGGCCCTTTTTCGTCATCGCCACCCAGAACCCCATCGAAATGGACGGCACCTTCCCGCTGCCGGAGGCCCAGCTGGACCGCTTCCTCATGCGCATCGATCTGGGCTACCCCAGCCGGGAAGAGGAGGTGGCCATCCTCTCCCGCTTCCAGGAGGAGGACCCTCTGGAGGATCTGCAGGCGGTGGTTCCGCCGGAGCGGATCGTCGAACTCCAGCGGGAGAGGGGCGGCCTGACCGTTTCCCCGGCGGTCCGGGAGTACATCGCTGACCTGGCGGCGGCCACCCGGGCCCACCCCCGGGTCCGCTACGGTGTGAGCCCCCGGGGCGCCCTGGGGATGATGCGGGCCGCCCAGAGCCTGGCGCTGATCCGGGGACGGGACTACGTTCTCCCCGACGACATCAAGGAACTGGCGGGCCCGGTGTTCCGGCACCGGATCATTCTCCGTCAGGACGAGCGGACCCGGGGGGCCTCCGCCGCGGTGGTCCTGGACGAGGTCCTGGCCAAGGTGGCCGTCCCCGGTCCGGCATAGACGGAGCCGGTCATGAAGGAACCCGCCGGCCCCGATACGGCCGGCCCCGATGCAATCGGCTCCCAGACGGCAGGCCACGAAGCATTTAGCCCCGATGCAATCGACTCCCAGACGGCAGGTCCCGAAGCAGCCGGCTCCGACGCGTTTGGCCCCGATGCGGCCGGCCCGGACACGGGAAGCATTTTTTCCCTGGGGATCACCCTGTTATTCGTCTGGCTCGTCCTCTTCTTCGCCCTGGTCCGGGGCTCTCCGGCCCTGGCGGCCCCCGCCGCGGGCATCCTGATCCTGGCCCACGGCGGCAGGCTCTGGTCCCGGGCGGGGCTGGCCCGGCTGTCGCTCCTGCCGGAGACGGATCGGAACCGGCTCTTCCCGGGGGAAACCGTCCGTTTCCGGGTGGTGGTGGAAAACCGCAAGCCCCTGCCGGTCTGGGTCCGGATCGAGCTGCAGGCGTCCCGGGATGTCCTGGCGGGGGAGGAGCTTCTCCGGGGCGAGACGGTCCTCCGTCCCTACGGGCGGGTCCGGCGCTCCTGGAGCCTGGCGGCGCTCCGGCGGGGGGTCTACACCATCGGGCCCGCCCGGATCTCTGCGGGGGACCTTCTGGGCTTCCACCGGAGGTCCCGGGCGGTCCCCTTCTCCCGGGAGATCGTCGTCTTTCCCCGGCTGCCCCGGCTGCGGGCCCTGGACCTGCCCTTCCGGGAGTTCTTCGGCCTCCACGCCTCCCGGGGGGCGGTGGAGGATCCGGCCTGGTACGCCGGAACCCGGGACTATCGGGGGAACCGCCCGGCCAGGAACATCCACTGGAAGGCCAGCGCCCGGCTGGGGGTTTTGCAGGAGAAACTCTTCGAGCCCACCTCCCACCGGAAGGTGATGTTCGTGCTGGACGCCGATGGGTTCTCCGGGGAGAGCGGCTTCGCCGGCCCCCCGGGCCCCGTTTCCGGCCCCGTTTTCGAGGCTGCCGCCGGGGCGGTTGCCGTCCCCGGGGGGGGGCCCCTTTCCGAAGCCCCGGTCTCCGTTCCCGGGGTGCGGCGCCCGGCTCCCGGCGCGGTCGCCCCATCCCCCGGCCCCGTCCCGGGAACCCCGGTGGGGAGACCCTCCGGCGGGGCGGGGAATCCTGCCCCCGGCGCCCGGGACTTCACCTCCAGCGGTTCCGGCGTCTCCAAAGCCGGCTCCGGGGCTGCCGCCGGGGAGATTTCCGCCAACGGGGGGGAGAGCCCCTCCGGCGGGGCGCCGGGCCCCCGGGACCTGGAGCTCCTGATCGAGGTCCTGGCCTCCTCCGCCCGGGAGGTCATGGAAAGCGGCTCCTCCTTCGGCTTTCTGACCAACGCGGCCCTGACGGGAGACCGCCCGCCCCTTCTTCCCCTGGGCCGGGGGCCTGAGCATCTGGGGGCCCTCTTGGAGATGCTCGCCCGGGTGGAAGGGCGGCCCCGGGATCTTCGGTTCCGGGCCCAAGGGCCCCGGGACCTTCGGGACTCCGGGTCTTCCCGGGAGCCTCTGGAACCGCTGATCCGGCAGGCGGTCCGGGGCGGCACGGGCCTGGTCTACTTCGGATCCTCCGGGGAGGGAGCGGAAGCGCGGATGTCCGCCGCCCGGAAGGCGGGGCCCCGGATGGTCTTCATCCTCGCCCCGGGGCTGCCGGGTTCGCCGCCGGACAGGCCGGGGATTCCCGGGTCTTCCGGGTCGGGGTCTTCTGGGTCCGGGCCCTTCCCGGGGGACGGAGGCGGGGGCCCCCCGGTCGGAGGGGTCCCGGGTCTTCAGTCCATGGGCCTCGGGGCCGTGCGGGTCCACAGGGCGAAGGACCTCCTGGATGAGTAGACGGCTCCGGGAAGCGGCGACGCTCCTTCCCACGGCGGGAATGGAGATCTGCCGTCTGGGGGTCCTGGCGGGCCTGTTTTTCGTCATCCCCGAAAACACCCCGCCCCCCATGGCGGCCCTCTCCCTCTCTCTCCTGGCATCCCTCGTTCTGACCCGATTTTTCCGCCGGATCCGGCGCCGGAGGATCACCGAGTTCCTTGCATCCGGGGCGGGCTTCCTCTATGCGCTGTGCCGGATCCTCCGCTCCGCCCCGGACCTCCCCTTCGCCGCCGCGTCGGGCCTCCCGGGCTGGTGGGCCGCCCTGGGCGGCTTCCGGGAGATGGCCGATTCCTACCATTTTTTCATGCTCACCGCCTGGAGCCTGGCCTTCTGGCTCCGGGGCTTCTTCATCGGCCGAAGTCCGGTGGACCACCCCGTCACCTCCGTCCGCTTCGACGGGGGGCTGGGGATCCTGTTTTTCGTCTTCTTCATCCGCATGGCCGTGAATGTCCCGGACCCCCGGGGTCTCCCGCTGACCGTCGCCTATTTCCTTTTCGGGATCCTGGCCCTGTACCTGTCCAAGGGCCTCCACCGGGACGCCGCCTTCTCCGCGTCCCGCTCCGCCCTGGGAGTCCTCCCCCCCTTCATCGCGGGCTTCCTGATTCTGGGGGCCGCCTTCCATATCCTGTACCCCGTTTTCGCCCGCTCCGCCGTGGGCCTGTACCGGACCCTGAGGAGCGGGGCGGCGCCGCTGGGCCCCTGGATCGTGCGGATTCTGCGCTTCCTCTTCGGTTTCGGCTTCGCCCGGGTCTCTGAGGGGGCCATGGGACCGCCCGCCGGCGGGGAGGCCCTGATCCCCGAGCTGCGGGAGCCGGGGCCCCTGGCCTCCCTTCTGGAAAAAATCCTGACCTGGACGGTCTTCGGCGTTCTGGGGCTCGTCGCCCTGGGCCTCGCCGGCTGGGTCCTGTACCGGCTCTTTCGGCGCCTCGCCGCCCGGGCCGACGGGGACGGAGGGCTCCCGGGCCTGGGGGAGTTTCTGGCCCGGTGGTTCCGGGGCTTGCTGAAGGCTTTGGGGTCCCTGGTCTCCGGGGCGGGGCGTTTCCTGGGCCGGATCCTCCTCCGGAGGAAGACGGCAGGGAGGGGGGAGGGGGCGGAGGGCTTCGCCGAACTCTGCCGCTGGGGAAGGCTCTCGGGTCTGGGGAGAAGGAAAAGCGAAACCCCCGGGGAGTACGGCGGGCGCCTTGCCCGGAACTTCCCCGCCGCGGGGGAGGACATCCTCCTCCTGGCGAGGCTGGCGGAGGAGGAGTTCTACGGGGAGCGGGAACTCCCGCCGGGGCTGCGGAGCCGGGGACGGAGGGCCCGGCGGGGGCTGCGGAACCCCGCCCTCCTTCCGGCGCGGCTCGCGGCCCGGTTCAGGCCCCGGCCCTGATCAGATCTGACCCCGCAGATTGTTGGCGTGATACTCCGCCGCCAGGTCCACCGCCTTGATGTTCACGTCGATGAGGGACTTCTTCTTGATGGACAGGGGTATCACCTTTTTGATGGTGTCCAGCGACACCGCCCCGGTCTCCGCGGCGTACATGGTCAGGGCCGCCACCGTGGCCGCCGCGGTGAGGCCCGCCTGGGCGGCGATTTCCGTCAGGGGGGCGTAGAGAACCTTCACGTCGGACCTCCGGACCTTCCGGTCGATGAGGGAGGTGTTCACCAGGATGGTCCCCCCGGGGACCACTGAGTCCTCGAAGGAATCCAGGGACGGCCCGTTCATGGCGATGAGGAAGTTCGCGTGGTCCACCACCGGGGAACCGATCTGGTCCCGGGACACGATGACCCCCGCGTTGGCCGTTCCGCCCCGCATCTCCGGCCCGTAGGAGGGAAGCCAAGTGGCGTTGTTCTCCTCGGCGATGGCGCAGTTCGCCAGGAGGACCCCGGCGGACATGACCCCCTGACCGCCGAAGCCGGCGATCTTCACGTACTGGTCCTCCACCAGCCCCCTGCGGCTCTCCAGGTTGAGGCTCTTTTCGGCGGCGAAGATCTCCAGCAGCTCCTGGTCCGACACGGGCTTGCGGTACCCGTAGGCCGCCGGGGGCTCCTCCAGGTTCCGGAAGCTGCCCAGCGGGAAGAGGGGCTCCAGGTTGGCGATGAGCCATTTCCGCGCCTCCACGGGGGTCATCTTCCAGTTGATCGGGCAGGGGGAGAGGATCTCCACGAAGGAGAAGCCCTTGCGGTCCACCTGGTTGGTCAGCGCCTTTTTCACCGCCCGCCGGGCCCGGATGATCCGCCCCGGGTCCCCCAGAGAAACCCGTTCGATGAACACCGGGGCGGTGAGCTTGTCCAGGATCTCGCACATCCCGATGGGAAAACCCTCCCTGCCGGCGGTCCTCCCGTCGGGGGTGGTGAGGGTCCGCTGCCCCACCAGGGTGGTGGGGGCCATCTGGCCGCCGGTCATCCCGTAGATGGCGTTGTTGATGAAGAACACCGCCATGTGCTCGCCCCGGTTGGCGGCGTGCATGATGGCGCCCATGCCGATCCCCGCCAGGTCTCCGTCCCCCTGGTAGGAGATGAGGATGGCGTCCTCCCGGGCCCGGGCCACCCCGGTGGCCACCGCCGGGGCCCTTCCGTGGGCCGCCTGGACATTTCCGGTGTCGAAATAATAGTAGGCGAAAACGCTGCACCCCACCGGGGAGATGAAGACCGTCCGGTCCTGGATGCCCAGTTCGGTAATCGCCTCGGCGATGAGTTTGTGGGCGTTGCCGTGGCCGCAGCCGGGGCAGTAGGTGGTGTTTTTCTCTCCCGGCCCCCGGCGGAAGAACTCGTCATAGAAGGCCCTGGGTTTCGCGTGTTTTACCATGGTTCTTACCCCCGCATGTCCTTTTGCGCCCGTTCGGTGACCTCCTGGGTGGACGGGACCATCCCGCCCATCCAGTTGTACCGGAGAACGGGAATGGAGCACCGCACCGCGTGCTCCACATCCCGGGCCATCTGGCCGTTGTTCATTTCCACCACGACCACGGACTTGACCTGTTTCGCCAGCTCCCGGAAGCGCTTCTCCGGAAAGGGGAACAGGGTCTTGGGCCGCAGGAGCCCCGCCTTTATCCCCTTGTTCCGCAGTTCGTGGACCGCCGACAGGCAGATCCGGGCGCAGATGCCGAAGGCGGAGAAAAGATATTCCGCGTCCCCGGTTTCGTACTCCTCCCATTCCACCAGCTCGGCTTCCACCTTTTTATATTTTTCCTGCAGCTTCCAGTTGTGCTCCGACAGGAGTTCGGTGCTCATCAGGATGGAGGTGACCAGGTTTCCCCGGCTTTCCCGGTCGGCGTAGACCGCCCAGTCGTGCCGGGGGGCGTGCCGGACCTCCCGGGGCAGAAGGACCGGCTCCATGATCTGTCCGATGTAGGCGTCGGTGAGGATGAAAACCGTCATCCGGTACTTTTCGGCGATCTCGAAGGCCCGGTAGGTGAAGTCGCACATCTCCTGGGCCGAAAAGGGGGCCAGGACGATGTTCCGGTAGTTGCCGTGGCCGCCCCCCTTGACCACCATGTTGTAATCGCTTTGCTCGGCCCAGATGTTGCCCAGCCCCGGGCCGGCCCGCTGGACATCCACGATGACCGCCGGCAGCTCCGCCCCCGCCAGGTAGGAGACGCCCTCGGCCATCAGCGCGATGCCCGGCCCGGAGGAGCCGGTCATGACCCGGGCGCCTGCGGAGGCGGCGCCGTAGATCATGTTGATGGCGTTGACCTCGTCCTCCGCCTGGAGGAAGCAGCGGCCGGTGCCGTTGAAGTACTGGGCCGCCGCGTGGGCTATTTCGCTGGCCGGGGTGATGGGGTAGCCGAAGAAATGGGTCGCCCCTCCCAGGAGGGCGCCGAAAACCACCGCCTCGTTGCCCTTGATGAGCTGTCTATCCATGGTCCACCGCCTTTTTTTCTCCCCGTAGAACGGTGATGGCCCCCGGTTCGGGGCAGATGTAGTAGCAGAAGCCGCAGGCCGTGCAGCCCTTCTGCTCGAAGCGGACATACTGATAGCCGATCCGGTTGATGGCCGAGCCCTGCACCAGGCAGTCGGTGGGGCAGGTTTCCACGCAGAGCCGGCAGCCCTTGCACTGGTTGATCTCTATTTCCACCCGGTTTTCCAGCATGCTCATATCCCTCCGAAGAAGTCGTCCTCCGAGGACCCGAAATAGTTGATCTCGCTGATTTTTTCCACCAGGTCGTGGGGGGCGGACTGGACTTCCAGGCGGTGTCCCGGGCAGCCCAGGCGGCCGCAGACGAAGATCTTGTTCTTGCCCCCCGGGAGAGTCAGCAGGATGTGCTCCCGGGTTCCGCAGCCGGAGACCCGGCAGCGGTCCTCCACCATCAGGCTCGTGCCGCAGACCGGACAGAGGGCCTTGACCACCACCGGCGCGGCGTTCAGGGCGGGGATGAAGTCGTAGAGTTTTTCGTGGCTTCCCCAGAAGGAATCGATGAAGAAGTTCCCCTTCTGGGGGCCGATCTCCACACCGATCCGGATGGTGGGCTCCCCGTTGATCCTGACGGCGTCCACCATCAGGGAGTGGCCGTTGGGGCACAGGACGTTTTCCACCACCAGGAAGTCCTTCCCGTGGCGGGAGAAATACTTTATCCCCTCCGGCAGGATGCCGACGAACTCCAGGGGAACTCGGGTTTGGAACGGATCCATCATGGGCGGGCTCCTTGAAAACAGGAATGGGGGGCGCGGGCCCCGCGGCCCCCGGAGAATGATGTGTCATTGTAAGACGCTTTCAGCCCTGCGTCAATTTTTTTGTTTGCCCCGGAGCCAGACCACCAGGGCGTAGCAGAAAGGGGTGTCCAGCAGGGCGAAAACGACCTTGAAGAGCCAGTAGGGGATGATGAGGCTGACGATGAAGGAGACGGTGTACTTGGGAGTCATGCGGTAGAAGGCGATGAACATGAAAATCGTCGTGTCCAGGAGCTGACTGACGATGGTGGAGGCGTTGTTCCGGAGCCAGAGGTGCTTCCCGCCGGTTTTCCGCTTCCAGAAATCGAAGGACCAGACATCGTGGAACTGGCTGATGACGAAGGCCACGATGCTGGCGAAGGTCATCCGCAGGGTGGAGCCGAAGATAAGGGCGAAGGGCTCCTGGTTCCCCCAGGTGGGGTTGGCGGGGAGGACAATGGCCAGGGCGGTCATGCCCAGGGTCAGGACCAGCAGCGCCAGGGCGATGACGACGAACTTGTTGGCCTCCCGGCGGCCGTAGACCTCGCCGATGACGTCGGTCACCAGGAAGAGGACGGGGACGAAGAAGATGCCCACCGACACCCGCACCCCCAGGAGGGTGGTGATCTTCGTGCCGATGGTGTTGGCCAGGATCAGGCAGCCGATGAAGAGGCCCAGGAGGAAATCCTTCTTTTGGTCTTGGGTGAACATGGAGTCATTCTACCCGGAGAGGCCCGGGAAAAGGAAGCCGGCGGCGACCCGGGGACGGAGGCCCGCGGCCGTCGGGGCCGGGAACGGAAGGCGGGCCGCCGTCACATGGGGTGTGTCGGCCGCCTGGGCCGCCGGGGCCGCCTTGACCGGGGCCGTTCCGCCCGACCGGCGAACCCGGGGCCGTTCCGGCTCAGGCCCCCGCGGAAACGCGGCGCGGGGGGTCCGGTTCGTGTTGCCCCATCCCGGTTTTTTCGCTACAGTGACGGGGGAAGTAAGAAAATGAGCTTCACAGCGATCCACGATCCGACGAAGAACAGCCTGGCGGAGGGTTACTGGTTCCTCTTTTTCCGGGACCGGCTGGTGGTTTCCCGGAACGGCGACGGCGGGTTCACCGTACCCCGGCCGTCGGGGAACGCGGCCTCGCCGGAAAGCACGGCACCGTCGGGGAACGCGGCCTCGCCGGAAAGCGCGGCGCGTTCGGGGAACGCGACGCCGCCGGAGAACAGGATCCCGCCGGGGAACGAAGCGCCAGCGGAAAGCGCGGCGCGTCCGGGGAACGCTACGCCGCAGGAGAACAGGGTCCCGCCGGGAAACGCGACGCCGCCGGAGAACAGGGTCCCGCCGGAAAGTGCGGCCCCGCAGGTGGACCCGGGATCCCCGGAGAACCCCGGGGCGGCGGAGCTGGCGGCCCTGCGGGGGAAGATCTCCCGGGTCCTGTACTTCGGCCGGCTGGACGGGGTGGACTGCTACGCCGGGGACCTCGCCAGCGACGATGGGCTCCCCGATGGCTTCACCGCCGACAGCCTGCGGCCCCTGTACGGAAAGATCCCCCCGAGCCAGATGATCCCCGCCCGCTTCGCCGGGCACCTCCTGCACTGGGACCGATCCACCCGGTTCTGCGGGTCCTGCGGCGCCCCGAACCGGGACAAGGAGGACGAGAGGGCCAAGGTCTGCTCCTCCTGCGGGGCCCTGACCTACCCCCGGCTGTCCCCGGCCATCATCGTGGCCATCCTGGACGGGAAGAGGATCCTGCTGGCCCATAACCGGCGCTTCGCCACCCCCTTCTACAGCCTCATCGCCGGTTTCGTCGAGATGGGGGAGACCCTGGAGGACTGCGTCGCCCGGGAGGTGGAGGAGGAGGTGGGGGTGAGGGTCCGGAACATCCGGTACTTCGGCAGCCAGCCCTGGCCCTTCCCCGACTCGCTGATGCTGGGTTTCATCGCCGATTACGACGGGGGGGAGATCCGGGTGGACCGGCGGGAGCTTCTGGACGCCCGGTGGTTCACCCCCGACAATCTGCCCAGCCTCCCCGCCGGGGACAGCATCGCCCGGAGGATCCTCACCTGGTACGAGAAGGATTACGCCCCGGGCCTGGGGCCTAAGGGGGCCTGAAGGGCCCCGGGCTGAAGCCGGGTCCCGCCCGGGGGGGCATGGTGGATCGGGCCCGCCCGGGGAGCCTGAGCAGATCCGGGCGGGTTTGAGGCGCCCCGGGTCCCGCCGGGGGTAAACGGCCCGGGCTGAAGCCGGGTCCCGCCCGGGGGGGGGCATGGCGGATCGGGCCCGCCCGGGGGAAACGGCCCGGGCGAGGCGGGTTTGAGGCGCCCCAGGACCCGCCGGGGGAAACGCCCCGGGCTGAAGCCGGGTCCGCCCGGGGGGTATGGCGGATCGGGCCCGCTCGGGAGCCTGAGGGGGCGGGTCTGGGGCGCCGAC
>JAKQWJ010000239.1 GCA_029562045.1 Spirochaetota bacterium
TTGGCGATGCTCACCACCAGACGGAGGTTGGCCTTGATGAGCCTGTCCTTGGCGGTCTGCATCATGAACTTGCCGTGGGAGATTTCCTTGGCCAGTTTCTGGATATTGTCGATGGAATCCTCGAAATCCACCTCCAGACCCCGCTGTTTTTTCTCGGTGATCTGGATCTGCCGGATCTCCTCCTTGATCTCGTCGGCGGAGAGCCCCAGCTCCTCCTCCACCTTCATCCTCTTGTCCGCCATGGTCAGGAACCTGCCCAGGGTGCGCAGCTCCCGGAGATTGGAGACCCGGAGGCGTTTTTCGATTTTTTCCTGCTCCCGCCGGTACCTCTTGATCTTTCTGGAGGCGTTGAGGAATTTTTCCGAAAACTGCAGGATCTCCTCCTGGCGGATCTCCACCCGGTAGAGTTTCTTCAGCATCTCCGCCCTCTGGAGGCTCAGCTCCTCGTCCCCCACCACGTCCCCGCCGTGGGCCACCAGCTTTTTCTTGGTCTCCATGTAGGCCCGCAGGTCGCCCAGGATGTCCCGGAGGGGCTCCCGGTAGCACTGCAGGAGCCGCCGCCGTTCCGCCAGATATTCGGAGATCTCCTTCTTGGACAGGTTCATCTCCCGAGGGTCCTTCTTGGAGAAGGTCCTCTGGGCCAGGGCGTAGAACTCGGGGATGAGCATCCCGGAATGTTTGATGACCTCCTTGATGATGTTCTCGCCCTGCTCCATTTTTTTGGACAGTTCCACCTCCTGCTCGGCGGTGAGAAGGTTTTCCTTGCCGATCTCCCGTAAATAGAGACGGATGGGATCGTCGATGGCGGTTTCTTTCTCGGTGTAGACGAGCTTCTTGCGCTTGTCCGGTTTCTCCTCCCGCTCCTCCTCTTCCTCCTCGATGGGAAGCCCTTCCTCTTCGATGACCACATTGTTCTTGGCCAGAAGGGCGATGACTTCTTCGATCTTGTCGGAATTGACGATCTCGTCGGGCAGAAGGTCGGCTATCTCGTCGAAGCTGATGCTTTTCTTGGCTTTCGCGTGCTCCAGAAGCTTGACGACGGTGGGGTCGTTCTGCAGTTCACTCATAGGGGGATATCCTCAATTTTTCCAGTTCGCCGTCCAGAAACATTTTCTTCTCGATCAACTCCGTGCTGTCCTCCCCCCGACGCCGCCGCAGTTCCCGGACCACCTCGTCCCTCCGGGCCTCCAGGCTCCGGGTCCTGATGCGGGATATGGAGTCCCGGATCAGGCGCTCCCGGTTTATGGTGAACTCGTCGGAAACCATCCGCCCCAGGACGAAGTCCCGAACCGCCTCGTCTTCCACCCGCTGCAGAAGCCCGTGGACATCCCAGCTTTCCCCCCGACGGTAAGCTTCTTCCAGAACGAAGAACATCTCCTTGCCGTGAGGGTCGACGAAATCGTCCGATGCGAGGCGGGAGCGGACCAGGGAAAAGACATGCCGGTCCTCCACCGAGGCGATCATCAGCGCCATCTCCGGGCTCAGGGACACCGGCCGCGGAGGCCGTTGCCGGGGGGCCTCGGCCGGAGAGGAACGGGACCTGCGACGCAGGTCCCCGAGAACGGCGGATTTCTCCACCCCCAGCATGTCGGACAGGGCCGTAACCACCGAATCCCGCCGCACGGCGGACACGATGCTTTCAATATAGGGAAAAAGGTCCTGAATTACCAATTCTTTTCCTTCGGGGCTCGAGGACCCGTGGATGCTTTCGGATTTTTTCAACAAATAGTCCAGTATATTTATAGGAAATTTCAGGAGCTTATGCAACTCATCGGCGCCCCTGTTTTGGGCGAAATCCGCGGGATCCTGCCCCGGGGGAGCCTCCAGGGCGAAGACCTGAAACTCGCTCCCCTCGCAAATCTCCGCCGTCCTCCGGGCGGCCTTGACGCCCGCCGCGTCCCCGTCGAAAAAGAGGAGGACCCGGTCGGCGAAGCGCCGCAGAAGCCGGGCCTGATGGGGGGTGAAGGACGTCCCCAGGGGGGCCACCACGTTGGGGATCCCCGCCTGAACCAGGGCGGCCACATCCATGTACCCCTCCACGACGATCACGGCATTCTCCCGACGGATGGCGTCCCGGGCCTGAAAAAAACCGTAGAGATTCTCCCCCTTTCTAAAGAGGTCCGATTCGGCGGAGTTCAGGTACTTGGGTCCGTCGCCGGAGAGGAGGCGTCCGCCGAAGGCCACCACATCGCCCTGGGGGGAAAAAATCGGAAAAACCACCCGGTCCACGAAGAAAGCCCGGTTGGGGTTGTTGCGGGAGAAGAGGCCGGACTGGGAAAGAAAATCCTCGGAATAGCTGCGTTTTTTCAGGAACCCCCCCAGCCAGAAGGGGTCTGCGGGGGCGTATCCGATGAGAAAGGTCCGCAGGGTCTCCCCCGCCAGTCCCCGGCGGGCCAGATAGGCGGCGGCGTCTTTTCCCGCCTCCGATTCGGTGAGGAGGTAATGGAAGCTGCCCGCCACCCGCTTGTACAGCTCCCGCAGCGCGTCCCGGCGCCGGCGGTCCTCGGAAAAATCTTCCCCATCCCGGCTCACCGGGATGCCCGCCCGGAGGCCCAGAAACTCCACCGCCTCCACGAAGCCCAGCTTCTCCGCCTCCATGACGAAGGTGATGACCGTCCCTCCCTTGCCGCAGCCGAAACAGTAAAAAAGCCCCTTCTCCGGCGTGACGGAGAAGGAGGGGGTTTTCTCGTTGTGAAAGGGGCAGAGGCCCACATAGCTGCCGCCCCGGCGCTTCAGGCTGGTATACTCCCCCACGATGTCCCGGATGTCGGTTTTTTCGAGGATCTGCTTGATGACGCTCTCGGGTATCGCCACGGGTCAGCTTCCTGACGAGACTTTTTTCAGATACACCACCTTCGCCTGATTGTGCTCCCGCAGATTTTTGGAGAAGAAGTGCGTCCCCGCGCCGGGGTCACGGAGAACGAAATACCAGTAATCGGTGTCCGCCGGGTGGAAGGCCGCGTCCAGGGCGGTCCTTCCCGGATTGCTGATGGGGCCCGGCGGCAGTCCGGGGTTGCGGTAGGTGTTGTAGGGGGACGGGATCTCCAGGTCCCTGTAGGTGAGGTACTCGGGGTGAGGTTTTTTCTGTATTTCGGAGATGATGTACTCCACCGTGGCGCAGGAGCCCAGGGCCATGTTCACCTTCAGGCGGTTCCGGAAAACCGAAGCCATCAGCGGCGCCTCCCGGGGGTCCCGGTATTCCCGCTCCACGATGGAGGCGAGGATCACCGCGTCGTAGATCTCCCCCGGCCCCAGGGAGGCGTAGCCGGACTCTATCTCCCCCAGTTTCCGGAAAAAGTTTTCGATCAGGATTTCCACCGTTTTCCGGGGCGGAAAATTCTCCGGGAAATGGTAGGTGTCGGGAAAAAGGAAGCCTTCGGCGTTTTTTCCCGGGATGCGGTGCCGGGCCAGCAGCTCCGGGTCCGCCGCGGCGGCGAGAAAGCCCTCCGCCGGGGTGATTCCCTTCTCCTCCAGGAAGGAGGCTATCCGGGAGGAGGTCCAGCCCTCGGGGATGGTGACCCGATGCAGGAGCTGAGAGCCGGTGATGAAGAAGTCGTGAACCCGCAGGGCCGACAAGCCCCGGGGGACCAGGTAGGAGCCCGCCTGGAACAGGGTGTCGGTTCGCCGCAGCCGGCCGTACTGAACCAGGAAGAAGGCGGAGCGGATGAGGCCCCGCTCCTCCAGCCTCCGGGCCACGGAGCCCAGGTTTTCCCCCTTCGCTATCGTGAAGGCCACGGCCGCCTCGTCCCCGTCCCCCGGAGGGGGAGAATTGACATAGGCCGCCGCTCCCACCAGCAGGGCCGCCAGGACAAGAACCAGGGAGAGCAGTCCGGTCAGCGCCACGAGAACACCGCGCATGGGCTCCTTCTCACTTCACCAGAATGAACTCGACCCGCCGGTTCTTCCAGTTGTTCACCCTGTCGCTGAAGGGGAAGATCATTTCCGTCCCCCCCTTGCCTTCCACGTCGATGCGGCGGGCCCCCAGGCCCCGCTCCACCAGGGCCTTCTTCACCTCCTCGGCCCGGGCCCGGGACAGGGGCCCCAGCTCCTCGGTCTCTTCCCGGGCGGTCCCGGTGACGTTGTTGGCGTGGCCCTCGATGAGGATCTGATAGTTGCCGTACTTCGTCAGCACCTCCACCAGCCGCTTCAGGACGCTGCGGTTCTTGACCCCCGTGTCGGAATCGTCCAGCACCACCTGGGGGCTGTTGGGGGCGAAGGTTATGTTCGATATCTTTATCTTCAGCCGGTCCCCGTCCCGGATGACCAGGATGTCCACCGGAATGAGGCCCTTCAGAACCCGGGTGTTCCCCAGGGTATCGGCGATGGTGAAGATGTAGGGGTAGTCCTCCGCGGCGATGACCAGCTCTCCGGTGGCGGACCGCCCGTCCCAGCGGATGGTCTCCGCAGGCATGCCCGTTCCGGAGAAGCGGTTGAAGGGGTTGCCGTAGCGGTCGCTGATGTCCAGGCTCCAGCCGGCGATGGCCCCCGCGTCCCTGACGGCCAGGGAAATGATCAGCTCGTCCGCCACCCCGTCGTTGTCCGGTGAAAAGGGAAGAGGCTCCATTTCCAGGGCGACCTCCGGCGGGGTCAGGTCCAGCAGGAACTGTCCGGTTTTGGCGCCGGGCCGGTTTCCCTTCTCGAAGGACGCATCGAACTCCGCGGTGTAGAGCCCTTCGACGATGGAGCCGTCGTCCCCCTTCCCGTCCCAGCGGACCTTCATGGGGGACTTCAGCGACGCGCCCTGGAAGAGCCGTTTTGTCTTTCCCGCGGCGTCCACCATCCGCAGGCGCCAGCCCTGGATGCCGTCGGTCATGTTCAGATACACCGTAAACTCCGTCTCGTCCCGGACCCCGTCTCCGTTGGGGGAGAAACCCGGGGCGTCCACGGTGACGAAGGCCGAGGCGGGCCGGGTGTCCACCCGGATGCCCCGGAGGGTCGCCTGTCCCGTATTGCCCGCCCGGTCCTCTCCGCGGACGGAGTATGTGTACAGGCCGTCGGGGACCTTGTTGCCCATATCGTCGGCCCCGTCCCAGGTGAAGTCCCCGGCCTGCCCCTTCCAGAAGAAGCTGCGCACCGTTCTGCCGGCGGAGTCGGAAATCTTCCCCTCCCAGAGGTTTTCCCGGGAGGAGGTCTGGCTTACGGCGAAGCTGTCCAGGTTGCTGTCCCCGTCGGGGGAGAAAACCATTTTCCCGGCTGCGGCGGCGGAGACCGTCGGGGCCGCAGTGTCCAGCTCGAAGGGCCCGGTGCGGGAGGCGGAGCGGTTGCCGTTCCGGTACACCACCACGATTTCCGCCGTATACCTCCCGTCCGGAGCCCGGGCGCCGCTTCCGTCCCTGCCGTCCCACTGGTAGAAATCCTCCACCCGCCAGCGGCCCGAGAAGAGACGCACCTCCTTTTCGTTTTCGCCCCGGATGGTCAGCGTGACGGTTTCCACACCCTCGGGAACCTTCACCGTGGGGGTGAACCGGATGCTGTCCTTGACCCCGTCGCCGTTGGGGGAGAAGGCGTCGTGATCGAAACTCAGGATGACGGGGGTTTCCTCGGTGTTCACCGAAAAGGCTATTTCGTTGGACTCGCCCCGGTTTCCCGCCCGGTCCACGCTTTCCAGCCGGTAGCTGTAGTCCCCGTCGGGGACCAGGGTCCCGGTGTCGCCGATCCCGTTCCAGACCACCGCCGGATCCGCCGATTCCACCCAGCTGAAGGTCTTGACCACCCGGCGGTCCTTATTGCGGACCAGCCCCGTCCAGGTTTCTTCGGCGCTGCTCTCCTGGTAGAAGGTTATCTCGTCCTTGTTTCCGTCCCCGTTGGGGGAGAAGATCGACAGGTCCGACCGCAGGAAGGCCTCGGGCCGGGTGAGGTCCACGGTGAACCGGGGGGATTCGGCGGAGGGCCGGTTGCCGTTTCGGTACACCACCCGGAGCCGGGCGGTGTAGCTCCCTTCGGGCAGGATCGTCCCCCCCTCCATTTTTCCGTCGAAGCGGACGGGCAGCGGCGCGTTCAGGAGCCCGAAGAAGCGCCGCATCATCGTCCCCCGGTCGTCCAGCACCAGGAGTTCCCAGCTCTCCAGGCCCTGGGTGATGGGAATCACCGGGGTGAGAGTGACGGTGTCCTTGACCCCGTCCCCGTTGGGGGAGAAGAAGGACTGGTCGATGGTCAAGGCGATGGGGGTGGCCTCGGTGTTGATGAAGATATTGTCGAAGCCGGTGGAGGTTTCGTTCCCCGCCCGGTCCCGGCTGCCTATCCGGTAGGAGTAGATGCCGTCCGGGAGCAGGACTCCCTGATCGTTCTTGCCGTCCCAGGCAAGATCCGCGGGAGCGGCGTTTTCCCAGGTGAAGGTCCTGACCGTCTGTCCCGCGGCGTCGATGAACCGGGCCGTCCAGAGGTCCTCCACCGACCCGGTCTGCCGGACCATCAGCGTATCCTTGCTTCCGTCGTCGTTGGGGGAAAAGGTGAGGTCCGAGCCCCGGGGAATTTCCACTTCCACCGCCGGCGGCGTGGAATCCACCACGAATTTCCGGGGGGAAGAGGTCGCCAGGTTGCCGTTGTCGTCCCGGGCCTCCACCACGAAGCTGTACTCCCCGTCCGGAACCGGCGCCCCGGAGTCCCCGATTCCGTCCCAGCGGAAGGTCCCGGGAACATCGATTCCCTTCTTCACCGCGAAGAGCCGGTCTACCACGCTCTGGACGCTTTCGTTTTCCGGCCTTTTCTCCTTGTTTTCCATGACCCGGACCGTCCGTCCCTGCTGGTCCAGCACCATGAACCGGTACTCCCGGATATAGCGTTCGTCGTCGATGCTCACCGGAAACTCCAGAGCGTCGGAAACGCCGTCCATGTTGGGTGATATGTAACGGTCCTCGGGATAGCCGATGTGTATCGTCGGCGGGTTGGTGTCCATGACGCCCAGATTGACGGTCACCCCGCCTCCCATGGCCCAGAGGCCCTTGTGCAGCGGGGCCGCGGCCAGCCGGGCCGTGACATCGCTGCGGCTCCATCCCTTTTCGTCCAGGAAGCCTCCGCCGACGAAATCGGTCCGGAAAACCACCGAAAGCCCGAAGGAGGGGATCAGGCTGCGCCGGGCGAGCCCGTCCCCGAGGAATTGCCGCGCGTCGAAACGCAGGGCGCTGTGCAGGCCGAGCCTCTCCTTGATGGAAAGGTCCGCCCCCAGGGACAGCCGCAGGTCCTGGAAGGCGGGGAAGGCGGCGTCCAGACTGAGGTCCAGGCTCACCCCGCCGGCGGACCGCAGGGGGGTGAAGGCCGCTCCCACGGCGGGCGTGAAGGGGGACGGAAACCCGGAGCGGCCGTCCACCGGGGAGTAGGGCCTGCCCATGTTGCGCAGCGCCGCCCCCCAGCGGAAGTTCCGCAGGCCTAAGGTCTGTTCCGTCAGATGGATGAAGCCCAGGTCCGCCCCGAGCCCGATGTCGAAGGAGTCCTTCTCTCCCACCGTGACATGGACACCCGAACCCACCAGCAGATCCGGGTACAGGTCCTTGGCGAAGGAGAAGCGGAAGATCCCCAGACTTCCCAGATCCATGTCCGGCAGCGGCGCGTGCAGGAACTGCGTGGAACCGGAGAAAACGCCGAAACGGGTCGGCCAGGTTCCCCCCACGAAGGCCCCATGCCCCCGCCAGCCGTCCCCGGCGAAATCGGCGAGCCCCACGTAGGAAAGACCCAGGGTCTTGCGCTGCTGCAGCGCGGAGGCGGCGGGATTCAGCATGTCCGCCTCCGGCGATTCCAGGGACACGACGCTCCCGCCCCGGGAAAGGAAAAGGGGAGAGGCCAGCTCCAGGATGTCTTCCCCTCCGTCGGGAGGATTGTACTCCGCCGCTGCGGGAAAGGAAACGGTAAAAATGAAAAGAAGGATACCCGCCGCCAACCTGCTCATGACTTGCCTCCCACGATTTCGCCCCTCCCCGCCTCGGTCAACCTCTCCACCTCGTCGATGGACAGTCTGTCGAAAACCACCCCTTCCACCCGCCGGAGGAGTTTTTCCAGTTCCGGTCCCAGGGACTCCTCCCGGTTTTTCAAAAAGGCGTAGAGGGCTATGCATTCATTCTCGTCGATGGTCATGTTAAAATTCCAGCTCCCGCCCCTCTTCGGCAAGAAAAATGTTCAGTCCCGACTTTCCCAGATGACTGTAGTACCATCGGGCGGACTGGAGATTGTTGTGCAGTTTCCGGTCGTTGTACAGGGGCTCGTGGTGGAAGAGGTAGAGGTTTCTGATGTTCCACTCCGCAGCGAAATCCACCCCCAGGCTGAAGGAGGAGTGGCCCCAGTTGTACTTTTCCACCGCCTCCCCCAGAGTGTACTGGGAGTCCAGGATCAGCGCGTCCGCGTTCTCGAAAAACTCCCGGTTCTCCGGGCTTTTTTCGAAATCCTTCTCCGTCAATTCCGAATCCGTGGCGTATATGACGGAGTTCGTCCCGTCGCTCACTTTGTAGGCGAAACACCCCCCGGGGTGGTTCATCCGCTTCCAGAAGATCCGGCCGCCGTCCAGGGGAAGGGGCTCTGCGCCGAGCCGGTGGAAGGCGGTCTTCGCCTGGGTGACCATGGCGAAGGTCACGGGAAAATAGGGGGTGAGCATCTGCCCTTCGATCTTCTCCTTAAGCCCCTCCTCGGGACTGTAGAAGTCCACGGACACCCGGGGGTCGCCCAGGGGAGCGAAGAAGGGGATCCCCTGGAGGTGGTCGTAATGGAAATGGGAAAAAAACAGATGAAACCGGGTGGGCCGGGGATTCCGGTGGACCAGCTGGGCGGAGAACTCCCGCAACCCCGAGCCTCCGTCGAAGAGGACCACCGAGCCGGGCTGCAGTTCGACCTCGATGCAGGAGGTGTTGCCCCCGGCGGTGCCGAAGAGCCAGGGGGGGAGCCGGGAAAGAAAAAACTCCCGCGCCGCGGGGGATTCCAGATCCGCGGGGCGTATCCGCTGGACCACCGTGGTTATCTTGCTGCGGACCGCCTCCGGCGGGAGGGGGGTCGGGATCGAACCTCGGACACCCCAGAATTTGACCTTCATTCCGCTCCCCGCTCCGGTGAAAATTCCAGGACCGGCTCCCCCTCCCGGCCCGCCAGCCAGGCTTCGATCTCCTCCCGGGAGTGCGTCCGCCCCCGGCCTATCCCGGGGCAGTACTCTCCCATCCGCCGCCAGTCGCTTTCGGAGGCCAGGATCGAAGACCAGAAAGGGAAGCTCCGGCACTGGAAGGGCCGGTGGGGGTAAACCCGGCAGCCGCCGCTTTCCCAGAAAATGCAGTCGTAGTTGGGTTTTTCCTTCAGACTCAGGAGAGCGCGGCCGCCCATGGTGACAGGGCGGCAGTAGGTTCCGACAAAGGTTTTCTCGTCCAGACCCACCCCTGCCGTCAGGGCGTCCAGATCCGTCCGGGTGAGAAAGACATGGCCCGGGTCGTGCCGGCAGCACCGGGAGCACCGGGTGCAGCCGAACCGAAGACCCTGGGCGAAAAAAGGTGTTTCCATGCCACGTGACCGTCCTTCCGCTAATATATCGCGAGAGGGGTGAAAAAAAGGCCCTTTCCGAAGAAAGGGCCCGTCCAATGGGGAGAGTAGGATTTGAACCTACGAAGGCTGTGCCAACAGATTTACAGTCTGCCCCCTTTGACCACTCGGGAATCTCCCCGGATTCCGGCTCTACAGTACTAAAGAGAGAGGGGAATGTCAAGCCGGAGCGGGAAAGTCCCCGGTCACCCGCCGAGGAGACCCTTTTTCAGCCCCTTGTCCGCGGGTTTGTCCCCCAGCCAGATGGCGAAAACCGCTTTCTTGAAGTCCGCGCCGGGGATGACATCCTTCACCACGCCGTTGATCTTCACCATGGTCCCCTCCGCCGGGTCGTAGACTATGTCGTAGATCGTGCCCTTCCTGGAGTCTTCGGCGAAACAGGCGTTGAACCGGGAGACCTTGTCCGCCGGGGCCTCGAAGGAGCCGGCGGAGCCTCCGGAGCCGGCGGAGCCGGCGCGGAAACCCTCGTTCCAGGCATCCTGGATGCTTTTTGCGTCCACATCCATCAGAAAATGGAGCCGGATGGCCATGGGTCCGTCGGAGGCGACGATGGCCGCGGCGGAGGACGAGGGGCCCGGCAGGTACAGGGCGCCGGCGTAGACCTTGAAAAACACCTTGGTCCGGATCCCCGCGCCGTTCAGAGCCAGGTCCTTTCCCGCGACCCGCAGGGTCTCGGGGATGTCGACCCCCCCCACGTCCCGGGCGGCCGCGGCGGGCGCCAGCAGCGCCGCCGCCATCAGTGCGATCAGAGCTTTCCTCATCACCATCCTCCATGGGTAGCCGGTTGCCGGTCGGCGGGGATACACTATCCGCCGGGATGTCCCGGAGTCGGCCGACGACCGACCGGGAACAGTCTACACGCCGGACCCGGAAAGATCAATGGGAAAAACCGGGCCGCCGGCTTGAATACTCAACATTCGTATAGTATAATCAGAGGGTGGCCATGGCGACGGTTCTTATCGGAACATCGGGGTACGATTATCTGGAATGGCGGGAGCTGTTCTACCCCCGGGACCTTCCCCGGGAGGAGTTCCTGGCCTTTTACGCCCTCTCCTTTCCCACGGTGGAGCTCAACTTCAGCTACTACCGGATGCCCGCCGCCGGCGGCATGGCGGCCATGCTGCGCCGGGCCGGGGAGACCCTGGACTTCTCCGTCAAGGCCCACCGGAGCCTGACCCACGACATCGACCCCGCCTGCTGGAAGGAAAGAGCGGCGGAATACCGCCGGGCCCTGAAGCCCCTGGCGCAGGCGGGCCGCCTCGGGGCCGTGCTGTTCCAGTTCCCCTCCTCCTTTCACTACGAGCCGGACCGGAGGAAGTATCTGGACGCCCTGCTCCGGGAGCTGGCGGATCTCCCCGCGGTGGTGGAGTTCCGCAACCCCGCCTGGCAGAACACCCGGGTCTACGACGCCCTCCGGATCCGGGGGACGGGGATCTGCGTCACCGACATGCCGGACCTCCGGGGCCTGCCCCAGTCCGCCGATGTGGCCACCTCCGACCGGGGCTACATCCGCTTCCACGGCCGCAACGGCCGGGCCTGGTGGGGCTCCGACGCCGCGGAGCGGTACAACTATCTCTACACCCCGGAAGAGCTGGAGGGCTGGGAACGGCGCATCCGCTGCCTCAGGGCCCAGGTCCGCAGCCTCCGGATCTATTTCAACAACCACCGGGCCGCCCAGGCGGCCCGGAACGCGAAGATGCTGCAGAAACTGGTGGAGGAACGGGAAGATGGGGCCGGACCCGGGGGATGAGGGGCGGAGGGTCGTCCATGTCAACATCACCGACTTCATGGCCCAGGCCGAGGAGGTCCGGGACCCGTCGCTGAGGGGCCGGCCCTTCGCCGTGGGGAACCCCCGCGCCCCCCGCTCGGTGCTGCTGGGGGTTTCCCGGGCCGCCTACGCCGAGGGCGTCCGGCCGGGGATGGGCCTGCGGGAGGCGGCGCGGATCTGCCGGGGCCTGACCCTGGTGGAGCCGGATCATCAGCTCTACGCCGCCCTGGACGGGGAACTCCGGGGGATCGCCGCGGCCCACAGTCCCCGGGTGGAATCCCCCGGGGGCGGGCACTACTTCCTGGATATCCGGGGAACCCGGCGGCTCTTCGGCCCTGCGGAGGACTGCGCCAACCGGATCCGCTCCCGGGTCCTGGAACGCACCGGGCTGAAGCCTGCCGTGGGTCTGGGGGCGAACAAGCTGGTGTCCAAGGTGGGGAGCCGGGTGGTGAAGCCCTACGGCTTCGCCGCGGTGCGGCCGGGGGACGAGGAGAAGTTCCTCCGGCCCCAGGGGGTCGGCCTGCTCCCGGGAGTGGGGAGAAAGATCGGCGAGAGGCTGGCCCTTCTGGGGGTCCGCACCATCGGGGGCCTCGCGGAGTTCTCCGACGGGGAATCCGCGGCCCTGGGTCCGGGGGGGCTCCTGCTCCGGGACCGGGCCCGGGGAATCGACCCCCGGGAGGTCGACCCGGCGGCCCCGGAGGAAAGGCTCGTGGCGGGAAGTCTCTCCTTCGAGTCGGACACCGCCGACCCGCAGTTCGCGGCGGCGGGGCTCCGGGCCCTGGCGGAGGACCTGGGCCTGCGGCTCCGGGAGGACGACCTGGCGACCCGGCTCCTCGTGCTGGGGGGGCACTACACCGACGGGCGGCGGGTTTCCTTCCGGCTGCGGGCGCCGGAGGGTCTCCGGACCGACGGGGAGATCGGGGCCGCCGCCCTCCGCCTCCTGGGCCGGGTCCTGGACCGCCGGGTGCGCCTCCGGGGTCTGCGGCTCGAACTGCGGGACCCGGCCCCGGCCGTCGCCCCGCTGGACCTCTTCGCCCCCCGGGAGACGGAAAAACGCCTCTCCCTCCAGCGGGCCCTGGACGGGATGCGCCGCAAATACGGCCCCGACGCCCTGCGCAGCGGCGCCGCCCTGGCCCGGTAGCCGTGTTCACCCACCTGCAGACCCACTCCGCCTACTCCCTCCTCTACGGGCCCCGGCGGGTGGAGGAACTGGTGGACGCCGCGGCGGCGGCGGGCTGCCGCGCCCTGGCCCTGACGGACATCGACAATCTCTACGGCGTCCACGGCTTCCTGGCGGCCTGCCGGGCCCGGGGAATAAGGCCCATCGTCGGGGCGGAGATCCGCCACGGCGGTGAGAGGGCCGTCCTCCTGTGCCGGGACAGGCGGGGCTTCGAGAACCTCTGCCTCCTTCTGACCGAGCGGAAGAGGCAGGAGGACTTTTCCCTGGCCCGGGGGCTGCGGGCCCGGGGGGAGGGAAGCTTCGTCCTCACCGATTCGCCGTCCCTGCTCCGGAGCCTCGCCGGATCCGTGGAGGGCCTCCACGCCCTGGTGACTCCCTTCTCCCGGGCCGGGGCCTTCCTGGCCCGGCGGCTCCGGATCCCGGCGGCGGCGGCGGGGGAGGCGGCCTTTCTGGATGCCGGGGACTACCGGATCCACCGGGTCCTCCGGGCGGTGGCGGGGCGGCGCACCGTCTTCTCCGTATCCCCGGAGGACTGCGCCCCCCCCGGGGCCCTGCTCTTTCCCCCCGGGGCCGCCCCGGCCCTCTTCGCCGGCTTCCCCGAGGCCCTGGAGAACAACGAAAAAATCGCCGACGCCTGCCGTTTCGACGTCATCTTCCAGGGCTTCGTCTTCCCCCCGGCGCGGCTGGACCTTCTGGGCGGCGCCGCGACCCCGGAAGAGGCCCTCCGCGACCAGGTCCTGCGGGGCGCGGAGGAGCGCTACGGCGAGGTGGGGGACGGCCTCATGGAGAGGATCGAATACGAGCTGGGCATAATCCGGACCAAGGGCTTCACCGATTATTTTCTGGTGGTGGCCGACATCGTCCGGCGGGCCGCCCGCACCTGCGGACGGGGCAGCGCCGCCGCCAGCGTCGTCTCCTACTGCCTGGGGATAACCAACGTGGATCCCATCCGCTGCCGGCTCTACTTCGAGCGGTTTCTGAACCCCCGGCGGGAGGACCCGCCGGACATCGACATCGATTTCCCCTGGGACGAGCGGGACGGGGTCATCGCCCAGGTCATGGAAAGGTACGGCGCCGACCACGCCGCCCGGATCTGCAACCACAACCACTTCGCCCGGAGGGGGGCCCTCCGGGAAACCGCCCGGGCCTACGGGATCCCCGACGAGGAGACCGGCGCCCGGGAAAGACTTCTTCGCCGGGGCGGGGCGGAGCCGGACGAAACCTGGGCGGAGATCCTCTCCGTGGCGGAGCGGATCCGGGGTCTGCCCCGGCACCTGGGGGTCCACTCAGGCGGCATCGTGCTGACCCCCCGGCCGCTGGCCTCCTACGTTCCGGTGGAGACCGCCGCCATGGGGGTTCCGGTGGTCACCTGGGAGAAGGACGGGACCGAGGCGGCGGGGCTGGTGAAAATCGACCTCCTGGGAAACCGCTCCCTGGCGGTGATCCGGGACGCCCTGGCCTCCATCCGGGAGGGGGGCCTCCCCTTCCCCTGGGGCTCCTGGGACCCCCAACAGGACGAACCCACCCGGGACCTCCTGGCCCGGGGGGACACCATGGGCGTCTTCTACATCGAAAGCCCCGCCATGCGCCGGCTCCAGCAGAAAACCCGGAAAGGGGACTTCGACCACATCGTCATCCACTCCTCCATCATCCGGCCCGCGGCGAACCGGTACATCAACGACTATGTCCGCCGTCTCCGGGGCGAGGCCTGGGAGCCGCTGCACCCGGCGCTGGACGAGCTTCTGGCGGACACCTGCGGGATCATGGTCTATCAGGAGGACGTCTCGAAGGCCGCCTCGGCCATAGCCGGCTTCTCCGACGCCGACGCCGACGGGCTCCGGAAGATCATGTCCAAAAAGAACAAGGAGGCCCGGCTGGCGGAATACCGGCGCATGTTCTTCGCCGGGGCGGGGAGGAACGGGGTGTCCCCGGAACAGACCGAAAAGATCTGGAGCATGATCCTCTCCTTCGACGGCTACTCCTTCTGCAAGCCCCACAGCGCCTCCTACGCCATGGTCTCCTTCCAGAGCGCCTACCTGAAGGCCCACTATCCCGGGGAGTTCATGGCGGCGGTGATCTCCAACCGGGGGGGCTACTACACCACCGCCGCCTATGTGGGGGAGGCCCGGCGCATGGGCCTCCGGATCCTGCCCCCGGACCTGAACGAAAGCTTCGTCCCCTTCACCGGCAGGGGCCGGGACCTCCGGGTGGGGCTCCAGGGGATCCGGGGCCTGCGCCGGGAGACCGGGGAGCGGATCACGGCGGAGCGGGAAAAAGGAGGCCCCTTCGCGGATCTGGAGGATTTCCGCCGCCGGATTCCCCTGTGCGCGGGGGAGGCGGAGGCCCTCACCTCGGCGGGGGCGGCGGACTCCCTGGGGGGCGGCATGAACCGGGCGCAGCAGCTCTGGGCCCTCATCGGTCCCGGGACTCCTTCCGGAAGCGGCTCCGAGGGCACAGCCCCCGGGGGCAGCGCGGTGCGGGGGGCCGGGAACGGGAACCCGGGAGGCGGCCGTGACGACGGCCCCGGCAGAGGGGGCGCCCGGGGAAGCGGACCCGGTGACGCGCGCCCGGGGCAGCTCGAACTGTTCTCCGTCCCGCGCCGGGAGCGCCGGTTCCCCGACCCGGGGGAGAGGGTCCGTCTGACGAACCAGTACGCCCGGCTGGGCTTCCTGCCCGACCGCTCACCCCTGTGGTTCTGGAAGGGCCCCCTGTCCGGGGTCCGCCGCATCCGGGGGAAGGACATGGCGGCTCATCGGGGGAAGGAAGCGGCGCTGGCGGGGATGCTGGTCACGGCGAAGGAGATCCTGACCATGGACGGCAAACCCATGGAGTTCGTCACCTTCGAGGACGAGGAGTCGATCTTCGAAACCGTATTTTTTCCCGACGTTTTCGCGCGGTACGGCGCCCTCCTGGACGACGAGGCTCCCTTCGTTCTGCGGGGGACGGTGGACGACGATCTGGGAGCGGTGAGCCTCGTGGTCCGGGAAGTCCGGAAGCTGCAAGCCATCTGCCGGATTCGAACCGGCGACCCCGAGATTACAAGTCACGTGCTCTGCCAACTGAGCTAAGATGGCACTTTCCCGCCGATCCTATTAAAAATACGGCGGCCCGTCAATGATGGTCCGGATATCCCGGGAGCTCAGGGTCAGGACCTCGGTCCGGTCCCGGAACACGGCCAGGGTATGTTCGAACTGGGCGGTGGGTCCCCCGTCCCTGGTGACCACCGTCCAGCCGTCCTCCAGCAGATTGACCTCGGGCTTCCCCAGGCAGAGGATGGGTTCGATGGTGAAGACCATTCCCGGCACGATGGGGCGGCCCGAGCCCTTCACTCCGGTGTTGGCCACGATGGGATCCTCGTGCATGGAGGTCCCGATTCCATGACCGGCGAAGTCTTCCAGGACCGAGCAGCCCAGCCTCCCGGCGGTCCTCTCGATGGCGGCCCCCACATCCCCCAGGCGCCCCCCCGCCCTGGCGGCCAGGATCCCCGCGGCGGTGGCCTTCCAGGCCGCCTTCAGAAGAAAGAGCTTCTCCGGGCTCCCCGCCCCCACCAGATAGGTCCAGGCCCCATCCCCGTGCCAGCCCGCCACGTTCAGGGTCACGTCGATGGTGACGATGTCGCCGTCCCGGAGGGGGTTGTCGTTGGGGATGCCGTGGACCGCCACGTTGTTGGGGGACGCGCAGATGGAGGCGGGAAAGCCCTGGTACCCCTTCAGCGACGATACGGCATTCCGTTCGGCGATGAAATTTTCGCAGAAGCGGTCTATCTCCCGGGTGCTGACTCCGGGCCGGATAACCTCCTTCAGGCTCCACAAGAGTTCCTCGATGATCCGGGAGGGGCGGCGCATCCGGTGCACCTCCAGTCCGGTTTTCACAGTGATGTTCCGCTCCTGACTTTCCATGCCGTATTCTGTATCTCGGCAGTATGGGGCGGAGGGTGTACCCCTATCGGAAACCCCGGGTTAGGGCGATGATGAAATGAGCGGCGGCGAGGACCGAGACCCCCACGGCTGCGGCCGCGGCGGCCAGATAAAGGCCGGCGGATTTTTTTCCCTTTTTTCGCAGGGACGCGGCGATCCGTTCCGCCGCCAGGAGCAGGCCGGAAACGAGGGACAGGAAGCCCCCCGCTTTGACGATCTCCAGAAGCAGAAACTGCGATCGGGGGGTGAAGGACTGATAATTTCCCAGAAGAAAAAATCCGAAGGCCAGGCCGGACATGAGAAGAAAGAATGCGCAGGAGCCCGCCAGGAGCCGGTGGATCCCGGCGGCCGGGTCTTTTTTCCCACCGTTCATCGTGGGAAGACTGTATCACATCCTTGTCTTGCATTAAACGGTGTTTTTCCCTAGTATTGGAGGAAGGGTATGAAAAAGTTCCTTATTGTTCTTTTTCTCCTGCTCGCCGCGGGAGGGACGGTCTTTTATCTCGGCTGGATCCAGATGGATATCCCCCCCAACACCCTGGGGCTGGTCTTTACCAAAACCGGGGGCTGGGACTCTTCCCCCACCCTGCCCGGCAGATTCGCCTGGCGCTGGGAGAAACTGGCGCCCGGCAACCTCACCCTGCACATCTACCCGCTGACGACCTACACGGCGGAGTTTTCCGTTGACGGAACCCTTCCCTCCGGCGAGGTGTACGCCCTCTTCCTGGACGGCCGCCCCAGTTTCCGCTACGAACTCGGGGTCCAGGTTTCCTACCGGCTACAGCCGGAGCGGATTCCCCTTCTGGCCTCCCGGGACGGCCTCCTGCCCGAGGGCCTGACCGCGTTTACCGACGGTCTGAGGACGGGAATGGCTGCAGCGGCCGGAGAGGCGCTGCAGCAGGCCTTTTCCGCCGGCGTTCCCCTGGACGCGGCCTTCCCCACCTCTCTCCTGCAAGAGGGGATCCTGACGCGTTACGGGTTTCTGGAACTCACGGCCCTGAACGTGACGGTGAAAACCCTCCCCGACCCGGCCCTCTACCGCCGGGCGCGGGAGCAGTACTTCGCCGCCCTGGAAGCCCGCCGGGAGGCCGCGGCGGAGCTGTCCCGGAACCTGGCGATGGAAAACATCCGGGATGAGAGGGAAATGGAACGACTGAAGAAATACGGGGACCTCCTGTCCCGCTACCCCGGCCTCATCGACTTCATCGCCATCGAAAAACTCGCTCCCGGGGACTTCTCCGATCTGGAGAGACTCCGCCGGCGGGGAGCCGGTGACCGCTGATGGAATATTTTTTCAATTTTGCAAAAATGTCCTACGTGCAGGGCCTCACGGACGACGGATGCATCCTCTGCGGACTGACGGAGCGGAAAGGCGGGGAAAACAGCCTCCGGGTCTTCGAGGACGACCTCTTTCTGGTGGTGGTGAACCTCTACCCCTACAACCCGGGCCATCTGATGATATACCCCCGCCGCCACATCGAGGATATCCGGGACTACAGTCCCGGGGAGTCGGCGCGGCTCCACGAACTCACCTGCCGGTTTCTGTCGGTCCTGGACGGGACCTACCGCCCCTCGGCCTACAATCTGGGGTACAACATGGGCTCCGGAGCCGGCGCCTCGATAAAGCACCTGCACCTGCACATCATTCCCCGTTTTCCCCGGGAACTGGGCATAGCGGAACTTCTGGCGGGCAAACGGGTCCTGGTGGAAAATCCGGTGGACACCGCCGCGAAGATCCGGGCCGCCCTGGGCGGCTGATAGCCGGGGGCCGGGCGGCCACGGGCGGGGGCTCGGTCCGGGGATGAAAGGAGCGGCCCCGGTCCGGGAATCCGTCTCCTGCCCGGCGGAGACGGCAGGATCCGCGAGCCGGCGCGGTCAGGGTCCGCCCGGCCCCGGCCCGCCTTCCTCCATGCCTTCCTCCCTCCAGGAGCGGACGGCCAGAAGCCTGCCGCTCACCATCACCACCTCCGCCGGGTCCTCCACCACCCGGTTGCTGACCCCGAAGTCCCCGGGGCCCCACTCCAGGGTGTCCAGCGGCCACTGCAGCCCCCGGGACCGCATCCGCACCGGTCCGGGTCCCAGCGGGAAAAAGGAGACCAGCCTCCCCTTCCAGCGGCGGAGAACGTAGCGGTCCCGCACCAGGCCGATCTCCTCCCCGTCGGTGAGCCACAGGTCCGGGGCGGGATCCCGGGAAAAAAGGGCATGCACCGCCAGGAGATGGTCCAGCCTCCCCCCTCCGGCCCCGAGGATGACGATCCTCCCGCAGCCCTTTTCCCTGAGGAGCCGGACCCCCAGTTCCGTGTCGGTAAAATCCTTGTCCCGGGGGTGGCGCAGGACCCTTCCGGGGGGGAATTCCGCGAGATTTTCCCTGTCCGGCAGCGAGTCCATGTCCCCCACCAGGTAATCGGGAAAGACCCCCAGGCGCCGGGCCAGAAGGAGCCCCGAGTCCGCCGCCACGGTGACCGCCGCCTCCGCCAGATGCGGGGCGGCCTGCCGGAGGGGGGGGCCCTCCCCTCCGGTGAAGACGCAGCCCGTCAGTATCTGTTTCACCTTTCCAATGATAGGTATTTCCGTCGCCGAAATCAACGCCGCCGGGTTTTCCGGTTTTTCAGTTTTTTTCCTCAAGTGAAGCGTAATCCTCCCGACATTGATTACAGGGTGTCGTGAACGCCCGAAACGGACAAGGATGTCCGTGAGAAGATCAGGGAGGATTGTATGATCATCAATCACAACATGAGCGCCATGTTCGCTCAGCGAGAGAACAAGTTCAACCACATCAACATCGACAAGAACATGGAAAAGCTCTCGTCGGGCCAGCGCATCAACCGGGCTTCGGACGACGCCTCGGGCCTGGCGGTGTCCGAGAAGATGCGGTCCCAGATCCGGGGGCTGTTCCGGGCGGAAAGAAACGCCGCGGACGGCATCTCCATGATCCAGACCGCGGAAGGGTACCTGCAGGAATCCCAGGACATTCTGCAGCGGATCCGGGAACTGGCCGTCCAGGCCTCCAACGGCATCTACTCCGGTGAGGACCGGATGCAGATCCAGGTCGAGGTCTCCCAGCTGGTGGACGAGGTCAACCGGATCGCCTCCCATGCCCAGTTCAACGGCATGAACCTCCTCACCGGCCGCTTCGCCCGGGAAACGGGGGAAAACGTCGTCACCGCCAGCATGTGGTTCCATATCGGGGCCAACATGGATCAGAGGGAGAGGGTTTTCATCGGCACCATGACCGCCCAGGGGCTGGGGATCCAGAGCGCCAACGGTCTGCCCCACAGCGCCACCTTCCTGTCCCTGTCCACCCCGGAAAAGGCCAACATAAGCATCGGCGTCCTGGACAAGGCCCTGCGGACCGTCAGCAAGCAGAGGGCGGACCTGGGAGCCTACCAGAACAGGCTCGATCACGCCCGGCGGGGGCTTTCCGTTGGGGCGGAGAACATGCAGGCCTCGGAAAGCCGGATCCGGGACACCGACATGGCGGAGGAGATGGTCCGCTTCGTCACCAACCAGATCCTGGTCCAGAGTTCCACGGCCATGCTGGCCCAGGCCAACCAGAAGGCCCAGTCGGTGCTGCAGCTCCTGCAGTAAGACCGGGTCCGCATCCGCGAAAAGCCGCACCGTGGGAAGCCCCCCGGGGCGGCTTTTTTTTTCGGGTTCCGGGGACAGGCGCGGAGGGGCGGCCCCCCGGGTCCCGGCGCCCCGGGATGGCGCCGCCGCTGCCGGACCCGGGCGCCCCGAGGCGGCACCT
>JAKQWJ010000256.1 GCA_029562045.1 Spirochaetota bacterium
CGGGTCCTGGAGGCCGACGCCGAGGCCGCCCGCCGGGGGCTGGGGGCGGTGAGCCTGGACGGCCGGATGGTGGACGCCCCCATCGTGGCCCGGGCCCGGGCAACCCTGCGGCGGTCGGGGCTCGATCCGGGACCTGCATCAGAACCGGCTCCAGGACCTGCCTGGGGACAGACCCCGGAGCGGGCCTCGGGGCCGACCCCGGATCGGGAAGGAGAACGACCATGAGCCTGAACTCCATCGGACGGGACATCCCCGACTCTCTTGTCGGCAGCCGCCCCCTGTACCAGGGCCCCTGGGCTCGGACGCCTGAGGGGCTCCGCCATGCCCCTCCCCTGGGAAGCATCCGGCCGGGGGACTCCAAGATAATCCCTTCGTTACGGGAGGCCATAGCCGCCTCAGGGCTCCGGGACGGGATGACCGTCTCCTTTCATCATCACCTGCGGAACGGCGACCATGTGCTGAACATGGTCATGGAAGTCATTGCCGGGATGGGGATCCGGGACCTCACCGTGGCGCCGTCCTCCCTCTTCCCCGTCCACGGTCCCCTGGTGGATCATATCCGAAAGGGGGTGGTCCGGGGGCTCCAGACCAACTACGCCCTGGGACCGGTGGCGGAGGCGGTCTCCCGGGGGGAGCTTCCCACCCCCATGATCCTCCGGACCCACGGCGGCCGGGTCCGGGCCATCGAGGCGGGGGAGCTCGCCATCGATGTGGCCTTCATCGCCGCCCCGGCGGCGGACCCCTACGGCAACATCAACGGGGTCTACGGCCCCTCCGCCTGCGGCTCCCTGGGCTACGCCGCCGCCGACGCCCAGCATGCCCGTTTCGTAGTGGCCGTCACGGACAATCTCATGCCCTACCCCCTGCGCCCGGTGAGCATCCCCCAGACCCGGGTGGATGCGGTGGTGGTGGTGGACAAGTTAGGGGAACCCAAAGACATCGTGTCGGGCTCCACCCGCATCACCCGGGACCCGGTGGGGCTCCTCATCGCCCGGAGCGCCGCGGAGGTCATCGACGGGGCTGGGCTCATAAAGGAGGGGATGTCCTTTCAGACCGGCGCCGGGGGGACCTCCCTGGCGGTGGCGGCCTTCGTGCGCCGGTACATGGAAGAGAGAAAGATCACCGCCTCCTTCGGCATGGGGGGCACCACCGGCTACTTCGTGCAGATGCTCCGGGACGGCCTCCTCCGGAGCCTGCTGGACACCCAGTGCTTCGACCTGGAGGCGGTGGAGTCCCTGCGGGACGATCCCCGGCATGTGGAGGTGGACTGCGGCTATTACGCCAACCCCTGGAACAAGGGGGCGGTGGTCAATTTATTGGACACGGTGGTTCTGGGGGCCACCGAGATCGACACGGACTTCAACGTCAACGTGGTAAGCTCCTCCGACGGCATCATCATGGGGGGCTCGGGGGGCCACGCCGACACAGCCGCGGGGGCCCGGCTGGCCCTCATCGTCACCACCACCCGGCGGACCCGGCTCCCCATCATCCGGGACAGGGTCACCACGGTTACCACCCCGGGGGAGACTGTGGATGTGGTGGTCACCGAGACGGGCGTCGCCGTGAATCCCCGGCGGGCGGATCTGGCGGACCGGCTCCGGGAGCGGGGCCTGCCGGTGGTTTCCATCGAAGACATGAAGAAACAGATCCAGGATCTGACGGGAAAGCCCTCCCCGGCGGCGGTGACCGACCGGGTGGTGGCCCTGGTGGAGTACCGGGACGGCAGCCTCCTGGATGTGGTGTACCAGGTGAAGCAGGACTAGTCATGTGGGGTGAATGGAATCTGAGCCGCTACACCCGCTGGACCGCTTCGGAGCAGAAGGATGCAGAAGACCTCCTCGCGAAAGGGGGGCTTCGCTTTGAAAGCCCCCCTCCGGACCTCCTCATCATCGCCCGGGACGGCGGGGGCAGGC
>JAKQWJ010000264.1 GCA_029562045.1 Spirochaetota bacterium
GGAGGACGCGATGAAGGCGAGGTTTTCCCGGTCCTCCTCCCGGTTGTCGGCGAAGCCCTCCCGGATCTCTTTCACCGCGGACACGTCGATCATCTTTTTCATGAAGAGAAAGGCCGCGAGAACCATGCCTGTCTGGATGGCCACGGAGATATCGATGAAAATGGTGATGAAAAACGTGGCCAGCAGGACGGCCCCATCGGATTTCTGGCTCCGCAGGATGGACTTGAAGGCGTGGATTTCACTCATGTTATAGGCCACGAAAATGAGAATCGCCGCCAGGGCAGGCATGGGAATGTAGACTGCGTAGCGGCCGAAGAAGACCATGATGAACAGCAGCGCCAGGGCATGGATGATCCCCGCCATGGGAGTCTTCGCGCCGTTGTTGACATTCGCCGCGGTGCGGGCGATGGCGCCCGTGGCGGGTATGCCGCCGAAAAAGGGAGAGGCGATGTTGGCCACCCCCTGGGCGATCAGCTCCATATTGGACCGATGTCGCCCGCCGATGATGCCGTCCGCCACCACGGCGCTGAGCAGGGACTCGATGGCCACCAACAGAGCGATGGTCACCGCAGGGGAAAACATGGCCCGCAGGGTGGGCCAGCTCAGGTCCGGCCGGATGGGCTCGGGGAAGGCGGTGGGAATGGCGCCGAACCGGGTGCCGATGGTTTCCACCGGCAGATCCAGGACCTGCACCGCCAGGGTGGCCGCCACGATGGCCACCAGAGATCCGGGGATTTTAAGGTTGACCCGAGGCCAGAAAACGATAACCAGAAGCGACGACAGGGTCAGCCCCAGGGCCGTCCAGTTGAGGCTGTCCAGGCTCCGGGCGTAGGCGACGATCTTGCCGATAAAATCCCCGGGAAGGTTCTCCACCGTCAGACCCAGGGCGTCCCCGATCTGGGTGGTGAAGATAATGACCGCAATCCCCGCGGTGAAACCGGTGATGATGGTGTAGGGAATGAACTGGATGAGCCCCCCCATCCGCAGAATTCCCATTCCCACCAGGATGATCCCCGCCATGATGGTGGCCGTCATCAGGCCGGGGTACCCGTACTGCTGGACGATCCCGTACACGATAACCACGAAGGTGCCGGAGGGACCGCCTATCTGGACCCGGCTCCCCCCTAAAAAGGAGATGAGAAACCCCGCCACGATGGCGGTGAAAAGCCCCCGCTCGGGTCCCACCCCGCTGGCGATGGCGAAAGCGATGGAAAGAGGCAGCGCGACCACCACCACGATGAGGCCCGCGGAGAGGTCGCTGAGGAAGGTTTCGGTGTCGTAATCCTTGAGGGTGGTGAAGAGTTTCGGCTTCAGCATGGTATGGAGTATAAAAGCCGAAACGGTGAAAGGCAAGGGGAAGGAGCATCCCTCCCCCCGCCGCGGACTAGCCCTTCCGCATGCCTTTTTCCAGCCTTTCCAGCAGATAGGGCCGCAGGTCCCTCACGGAAACGATGGCGTCGATGGATCCCACCGACCGGGCCCGCTCCACCGAATGAATCCCGTCGAAGCGGGCTGCCAGGGCGGCCTGTTTCTCCCCATGGACCCGCCGGAAAATCTCGTCGAAGTCCCGCTGGGAGAAATCCCGGTCCCTTCTCATCTTCTCCTGGGCCGCCGCCACCTCGGGGTCCTGGTAGGTCTCCTTCAGCACCACCGACGGAAAGACCACCGCCGCCGCCGGGGCCCCGCCGATCACCGAGGCGTAGGCCCCTTCCAGGGCCACGGCGTGGAGGTTCGGGTTCAGGTGCTTGGAGAAGACCACGTAGGCCCCCCCGTGGTACCGGGCGATGACGACGAAGATGATGGGTCCCCGGAAATTCACCACCCCCCGGCCGATCTCCGCCCCGAACTCCAGCTGGAGCTTGCGCAGGGACTCGGGGGACCCGTCGAACCCCGAAAGGTTGGCCAGGATCACCAGCGGGAGGGCGCCGCTCCAGGCGTTGATGGCCCGGGCGGCCTTTTTGGAGCTGGAGGGGTACAGGGTGCCGCCGCTCCAGCTCTCGGGGCCGTCGTAGGGGACCTCCCCCCGGCGGGGCAGGACACGGCTCTCGATGCCCAGAAGGCCCACCGCGTACCCGCCGATCCGTGCCTCCCAGGCGACGGCGGTTTCCCCGTCCCGCATGCCTCCCCAGCGTTCCAGCCTCGGCATGTCCTGGTCCACCAGGGCGCTCATGACCTGGCGGATGTCGAAGGGTTTTTTTCTTTCCCCGTTCAGGCGGCTGCTGAATATGTCGCCGATGGTGTGGAAGCCCTGGTTCAGATGGTCCCGGTAGGGGTGGGCCCCCACATCCCGGTCCCCGGGGTCGGCGGTCTTCTCCCGCGGGGGATAGGCCAGCCCCGGTTCCCGGTAGGTGAGCCCGTAATGCTGGAACAGGACCTGGTAGGCTTCCTGCAGATTTTTGACCCTCACCTGGGCCTGCCCGTTGGGTTCCATGATCTTCAGGGCCCCGCCGATTCCCACGTTGTCCTCCGCGGAGACGCTGCCGGAGAAGTCCAGGGCCTTCTTCCCGGTGAGCAGCATGGCGGCGTCGTCGGTCATGATGAGGAGGCCCCGGGTGTGCATCAGCATGGTGGCCTCGGCGTTCCAGTAGCTCTGGGCCCCCACGTTGATTCCCGCGACGATGATGTTCAGCTCCCCGCCCCTCTGGGTGAACTCGATGATCCTCTTCAGGGTGGAGGCGGTCCAGTCCAGGTTTTCGGTCCCCGAATCCATGTCGATCCTGGCGCCGGCGGACACGGGCAGAAACTCCGCGGGGATTCCCAGGTCCTCCGCCAGGTCCAGGGCGGCGTTGACCCGCCGGCATTCCGCCTCCGCCAGGGAACCCAGATCGCCGGTGGGATCCGACAGGATCAGGACCCTTTTCAACTCCCGGCCGTCCCCGGTGACATTGGTGATGAGGCCGAAAACCAGGTTCCCCTGGTTCCGCCCGTAGGGGCGGTCCCGGACGGACCGGTAGGTTTTTGCGAATTTCGCGTCGGTTTCTTCCGCCAGGTCGAACTCCTCGAAGACCCCCGGGGGAAAATCCGTCTTCCCGGCGGACTCGGGGGAAGCCAGCATCTTGATGATCTCGTAGGGATAGATGGCCCCCCTCTGCCGGGCCCGCACCACCCGGGCGACATAGGAGTCCATGGGCAGCATGGGTTCCCGGGAGGGTTCCCTGCTGCTCAGAGTGAAGCTGGTGCCCACGATGTTGTCGAAGAGGAGTTCCCGCTCCTCGATTTTCCGGGTAGCCAGGTCCACCAGACGGCAGTAGATGGTGAGCCGTTCCATGCCCAGTTCCAGGGTGCGGGCCGCCAGCCGGGCGGCGTAATCCTGGATCACGGGCAGGGAGACCTCCAGAACGGGACGGATATGGATGACGATCCGGTTCCAGTGCAGGCGGCTGCGCCTCTTGATCTGCTCCGTCCGGAGAGCGTAGACCCCGTCCATCAGGCTCTTCTCCAGGGCCACCATCCTCCCGATGGATCCGTCGGGGGTGAACTCCGCCCGGGTGGTGTCCACGGCGACGAAGGCCATGAGTCTCTCGTCCCGGGGGTTGTCCTTGGCCGTGACATGCAGGAGGTGGAAGCCCTCACCGGTCTGCAGGACCTGGCGGGCGAAACGCTGGAGCCGGAAGATCCGCAGCTCCCGGAAGGCCAGGGGATGGAAGGCCGCCCTTTCCGGGTCCGCCTTCCAGCGCATACCGGTTTCGGGCCTGTAGGTTTCGTAGTGGAGCCCGTCGGGGGTGACGAGGCCGAAACAGAGGAAGGAGGCGGAAACCTTCAGATCCGCCAGAGCCTTCTCCCGGACTGTCCGGCCCGCCTCGCCGGCGGACCCGGTGAGGAAAACGAGTATTTCCGTCTCATCCGGGGAATCATCTGACAGGCTCCCCGTCACCGCCTCCAGGCAGGATCCCAGATCCGCCTCCCGGGACACGGCGACGATGGAGGAGACCGGGGAGTCTCCTTCCCGGAAGGAAAGCCGGCAGATGTTCTGCGTCCCGTAAGGGCGGACCGACACCGAGAGGCAGTTCCGGTCCCGGTTCATCCGCCGGGCCAGGGCCTCCAGGGCTATGGCCCCCGCCTGATCGTTGGCGGCGGCGGGTTCGACGATCTCCGGGAGAGCCGCATCCACCAGATCGTGGATCCTCCCCAGAAGGGCGGCCTGGGAACGGCCCTGGCTTCTGGCCCGGGCCAGGAGATCCAGAAGCCGCCCCACCTGGGCCCGTTTTTCGTCCTGCAGATTCTTCAGCGCCTCCCGGTCGAAGAGCCGGTATCGGGCGTTGATGGCGGCGTCGGCCAGCGAGGGGCGCTGGGCCTGAGTCAGAAGGGCGAGTTCATCCAGCAGATCCGTCACCCGGCGGCCCCTCACGGCTTCGCCGGGGTAGCGCTCCAGGGCGAAGAGACAGGCCAGAAGCAGCCGGCTTTTCCCCTCCGCCGCCGCCCGGGATTTGAAGATCCGGTAGATCATGTGCCGCGCCGGATCGGCGGCCTTTTCGATCCCCCCGTGCAGGGCGAAGACCCTCTCCAGGGCCTTCAGGAAGGCCTCGGGCAGCCCCTTCTCCCGGTCCACGGAACGTCTGAAATAATGGGAAAGAAGCTCCAGCGAAGCGGCAGGTCTTACCATTCCCTCCGCATCCACCTCGCTGGTGGTGAAAAGCGCCTCCTGGGCGACGAAAAACCCGATCCCCTCCAGAACCGCCCGCCCCAGGGCGGCGGCGTACCGGGGCCGGCTTTTGACGAAGGCCTCCATTCGGGAAAAGATCGCCGCCATGTCCGCCTGGGCGTCGAAGCCGGAAAAGGCGGAGCGGAACTCCCGCAGGAGAACCTCCCACTCCTCCTCCCCCCGGGGGATGAAATCGGAGAAGTCCACCGCCGGTCCGGCAGCCTCCTCTCCGCGGTCTTCCTTCCCTCCGCCCGCTTCCAGGAGGATGAGTATCTGACCCGCTCCCACCTGTTCCCCCGCCTTGACCCGGATCTCCCGGACGACGCCTTTGTCCGGCGAGGGGACGATCATCTCCATCTTCATCGCTTCCAGGGTCAGCAGGACGTCCCCCTTCTCCACCTCGTCCCCCGCCCCCACCGGGATCCCCAGAACCAGCGCCGGGGACGGGGCCTTGACGACCCCGCCGGACTCGGTCTCGATCTCGTAGGGGACCCCGTCCACCTCCACCTGGAGCATGTCCCCCCTCTCGACGATCTGGATGTGGCGCCGTCTGTCCCGGACCAGGAGAAGGGAATCCTCCTCTTTTTTCTGATAGCGGAGATAAAAATCCGCCCCCTCCCCGGAGACGGCGTAGTAATCGTCCACCAGCCCCCGGACGACGAATTTGTAGGGTCTCCCTCGGGCGGCGACCTGCACCTCGTGCCCCTCTCCGGGTCTCAGGTCCCGGGGGGACCCGAAGGTGAACATCTGCTGGCTGAAGTTGGAATACTCCTCGCCGTAACGCAGAAGGTACTGCTCCACCGCCGCCGCGGCCAGGGCGGCTGCCCAGTCCGGGCGTTCCACCACCTGCTCTCCCGAGGCCAGGAGCTCCTCGACGAAGCGGGTGTGGACCGCCCCGCGGCGGATATCCCGATTGTCCAGAAGTCCCAGCAGAAAAGCGCGGTTCGTCGTTCCCCCCTGGATCTTGATCCGCATCTCCGACAGGGCCCTCCGCAGCCGGGCCATGGCGGTGGGGCGGTCCTTCCCCTGGGCGATGATCTTGGCCACCATGGAATCGAACTCCGGGGGAATCTCGCTGCCCCCCTCGATCCCGGAGTCCACCCGGATCCCGGGGCCCGCCGGGGGCTTGAACCGGACCACCTTTCCCGGGGCGGGCCGGAAATCCTTGTTCGGGTCTTCCGCGTTGAGCCGCACCTCCACCACCGCCCCCCGGGGCTCCAGGACCCAGTCGGCGATGCTCCCGTTCCGGGCGACCAGGATCTGCCCCCCCACCAGATCGACGCCGTACAGCTGTTCGGTGATGGGGTGCTCCACCTGCAGGCGGGTATTGACCTCCATGAAATAAAACTCCCGCCGGGCCAGATCGTAGAGGAACTCCACGGTGCCCGCCCCTTCATAACCCGCGGAACGGATCAGCCGCGCCGCCGACTCCTCCATGGAGCGCATGAGGGAGGGATCGAAATCCGCCGGCGGTGTCTCTTCCACGATTTTCTGGTTCTTCCGCTGCACCGAGCAGTCCCGGACCCCGAAGGTCCTGACATTCCCGTGCCGGTCCGCCAGGACCTGGACCTCCAGATGCCGGCCCTTCTCCACCAGACGCTCGATGAAGACCACCCGGTTGCCGGTGATCCGGTAGGTTTCCTCCACCGCCGACGTGAAGGCCCCCGGGAGGTCCTCAGGCCGGGGGACGAACCGTATGCCCCGGCCGCCTCCGGCATTGGAGGCCTTGACGATGACGGGGTAGCCGATCTTTTCCGCCACCCCCCGGGCGGCATCCAGGTCCTGCACCGGGCCCCGGCTCCAGGGGCAGATGGGGACGGAGCTCCGTTCCGCCAGTTCCTTCGCCGCGATCTTGTCCCCCAGAAGGGCCATGGCCCGGGAGGATGGGCCGAGAAAAACCAGCCCCGCCTCTTCGACGGCGGCCACGAACTCCGCGTCCTCCGACAGAAAACCCCAGCCCACCCAGACGGCGGAGCAGTCCGCGGCGGCCAGGGCTTCCCGCATCAGCGTGCGATTCAGGTATGGGCTCCCCGTCCCGGTTGCAAAGGAGGGAAAACCCGACAGGGGGTGGGCGGAGTCGGCCTCCTGGGCGAAGAGGGAATCCCGTTCCCGATCCAGATGGAAGGCCGCCGTCCGGAGCCGGGTGCCGTGGAGACGGTTGAAGTCCCGCACCGCCCGGATGAACCGGATCGCCGCCTCGCCGCGGTTTGCTATTCCTATCCGGGCATCGTCTTTCAGGATGGGCTTTTTCTGCGTCATCTGGTTCCCCTGTTCGTCTGCATCATCCCCGGAATTGCGGGGACGTCCCGATCATCCTAGACGAAAGAGGGGCTCGAGGTCAAGAGGATTTGTCGGCCGGCGACCGATTGAAGTTGTTCGGCCCTCCGGCCCCGTCCCGGGGAAAAATCACCGGCGGCGCCCTTTCCTCCGGAGAAAGCCGTCCGCGGCACCGGGCCGCCGAAACCTCGTCGGGGACGAGCATCGTCCGGCCATAGGCCTCGAAACCCGGACAGCCGCGCCGGAGGGGATGGCCCGCTGCGCCGATCCCTATCCGGCGGAGGGCTTCCCCGAGGCGACGATGCGGTCGATGATCTCCCCCATGACAGGGTGCAGCGACGGCTGGCCCCGATCACCGCCGAGAACGACCCCGGGGTCTATGGGGAGGTCGCCCAGGAAGGGCACCCCCACCGATTCGGCGAGGCGCCTTCCCCCGCCGGAGCCGAAGATGTGGGTTTTATTTCCGCAGTGGGGGCAGACGAAGCCGTTCATGTTCTCGATGATCCCCGCGATGGACAGGCCCACCTGCCGGCAGAAATCGATGGATTTCCGCACATCCAGAAGGGACACCTCCTGGGGGGTGGTGACGATCACCGCCTCCGCCCCGGGCACGAGCTGCGCCACGGTGAGGGGTTCGTCCCCGGTTCCCGGGGGGGCGTCCACCACGAGATAATCCAGGTCGCCCCATCGGGTCATTCCCAGAAACTGTTTGATGACACCGATTTTGACGGGCCCCCGCCAGATCACCGCCGTATCCGTGTTCTCCAGCAGGCCCGCCATGGACATCACCTGGAGTCCCTCATCGTACATGATGGGGACGAAGTGACCGTCCTCGTGATAGACCCTTTCGTGCTCAATGCCCAGCATCTTCAGGGTATCGGGCCCGTGGAAGTCCGTGTCCAGAAGCCCCACCCGGCCGCCCCGGAGAGCCAGGCCCGCGGCGAGGTTCACCGCCACGGTGCTTTTCCCCACTCCCCCCTTTCCGCTCATGACGAAGAGGACCCGCCCGATCCTCTCCAGGGCCGCCGTGACGCCCGCATCGTCCCCCAGGGGACCGGCTTTTCCGTCATTCTCCATGTCTGCCTCTCCTTCCCATGTCCGCCCCGCGGCGAAGCACCTCGTGAAATATGTTTTCCGCCCTCCTCCCGAAGGGAGAGCCTGTTTCAGAAGGGATGCGTCCCTTCGCGATGTCCCCGGGCACCGACGGATCGAAGGGGATTTCCCCCAGATCGTCCCGGCCCCGCCGAAGGGCGGTTTCCCGGATGCGATGGGAAAGCTCCGGTTTCAAATCCGATTTGTTCACCACCACTCCGGCGGGTATGCCGAAATGCGCCACCAGATCGAGAAGCCGCTCCAGATCGTGGAGTCCCGACGGGGTGGGTTCGGTAACCGCGAGAACGTAATCGACTCCCCCCAGGGCCGCGATGACGGGGCAGCCGATTCCCGGAGGCCCGTCGGTGAGTATCGCGCCCGCCCCATGGCTTCGGGCCTGTTCCCGGGCGATCTCCTTGAGCCGGGACACGAGCTTGCCCGAGTTCCCCGCCCCGGGAAGGATATTCCCGTGGACAAGGGTCCCCAGGCGGGTGGAGGAACGGAGGATCCGTCCCGTGACCCTCTCCTCCCGAACCACCGCATCGTCCCGGCAGACGATGGCGCAGACCCCGCAGCCTTCGCAGGATTCGGGGAATATCCGGCAATCCTGGATGGCGTGAAACCGGCAGGCCGCCTCACAGCGCCCGCAGCGGGTGCATTTCCCCTCGTCGATCCGGTAGACCGGGAGTCCGTGGAAATCCTCACACCGGGATTCATCCGGCTCCAGCAGGATGGCCAGATTGGGAGCCTCCACATCGGCGTCGCAAAAAACGGTTTTCCGCGCTAGAGCGGCGAAACTCGCGGCAAGGGACGTCTTTCCGGTCCCGCCCTTTCCGCTGAGGACGAGAATTTCCCGTATCGTTCCGCTCATGTCAGGGCCGCCAGGATTCTGTGCCAGAGTCCGGAAAAAAGGGCGGCCAATTCCGGCGCTGTCAGGACCGGTATTCCGCCCTCGGCGTAGGCGGCGGCGATCCGCCGATCATGGGGGATCCCGCCCAGTACGGGGAGGTTTTCCCGGCGGCAGAAATCCGCGATTTTGTCTTCCCCCGATCTGTCCTCTCCCAGACCGGTCCGGTTGACAAGGACACCACAGGGCACATGGAGAATCCGCAGAAGCTCCACCGCGGCCGCCAGATCATGAAGTCCAAAGGGTGTGGGCTCGGTCACCAGGAGACAGAAATCCGCCCCCCGGACCGCCTCGACCACGGCGCATCCCGTGCCGGGGGGACAGTCCATGATCCGCAGTTTCCCGCCAAAGGGGCTGTCCTTCTCGGCTCTCACCAGGGGGACTCCGCTGGCGGCGCCGACCTCCATCTCTCCAGACAGAATTTCCAGGCTCCCGGCGCGACCCCGGCTCACCTTTCCCAGAGTGGCATCCACTTCCCCGATGGCTCCCCGGGGGCAGACCAGGGCGCAGGCCCCGCAGGAGTGGCAGCTTTCCACCATGACGCTGGGGGTTTCTCCCAGCATCAGGATGGCCCCGAAACCGCAGGCCCGGGCGCAGGCCCCGCAGCCGTCGCAGAGAGCGTCGTTCACCACCGGAATTTTCCGGAATATTTCCCGAGTCTCGTCCCACCGGGGGTGGAGAAAGAGGGCCGCGTTGGGCTCCTCCACGTCCGCGTCGATGAAAAGAAGCGACTCCGGGTCCGGATGCGTCACCGCCAGACTCAAAGCCACGGTGGTTTTTCCGGCGCCGCCCTTGGCGCCGGCAACGCAAAGGGTTTTACAGGACACCCCGCGCCCCCAGAACATCCCTGACCGTTCCGGATCCGCCGGTCTCCCATTCGATGCCGGCGGCCCGCAGCGCTTCCGCCGCTTTGGGCCCCACCTCTCCGGCGAAAACCTTGCTCACCCCCTCCTTCCTGACCAGCGCGGCGGCCAGGCCCCCCGCCCCGTTGGGTGCGGCGGCCGCGGTGTTTTTCACGGATCGGAAGTCTCCGGACGCGGTGTCATAGATCACGAAATAATCGCATCGCCCGAAGCGCTCGTCGAATCGGGCGTCGGGCCCCTCACCGTGGGCGGTGACGGCTATTTTCATTCCCTTCTCCTTGTCTCCGTTCGAATAACTTCCCCGGCGGAGCCCCCGTCCCGGGCTCTTGTCTACCCCGGGGGCTTGCCTCCATGGGTCTTGTCTCCCCGGGGGCGGCACGTTCCGGATCCCCTCCGGGGGCTTGCCCCCGTCCCGGGCTCTTGTCTACCCCGGGGGCTTCCTCCAGGGTTCTTGTCTCCCCGGGGGCGGACCGTTCCGGTTCCGTACCCGGGGGCTTATCCCCTGGGGCGGGTCTCAGGGTTGGCCGCTTTCCTTTTCCGATTCCAGTTCGGACAGCCGCCTTCTCAGATCCGCCAGCCGCCCCTCGACGGCTTCCATCTGACGGGCCAGGACGGCCTTTTCCTCGTCAGCGCCCAGACCCACGGCGTAATAGGGCGGACAGAATCCCCACCCCATGGGACCGCCATACCCGGCGCCGAAAAATCGGCGCCCCATTCCCCGCCCTCCGGCAAACCGGCCATAGGGCATCCCCCAGCCCGGGGAATTCATGAACCCGGGCCGTCCGAAACCGGCGCAGTATCCCCCGCCCCGTCCCGTCATGGGTCCCATTCCCATGGGTCCCATTCCATCTCCTCTCGGCATATCGCCCTCCTGTAAATTGATTTTCCTCCATAAATGGACTCCGTGCCCCCGTGACGGCCTCCCTCCAAACCGGGACCGCTGTGACGGTCACGGGCCCCCACCGCCCCCGGGCTTCCGACCGCGGCCCTGGCCACGATGAGGTCCGTGGCCCTGACCACGATGAGGTCCGCGGCCCTGGCCCGAACCATAGCCCGGACCCTGGCCGAAGCCCCTCCGGGGGCCGGGGCCGGGGATCCCTTCGGGCCCGGGGATACCCCCCAATGGATCTCCCCGCTCCCGGAACCAGCCCCTCCCCAGGTCGATGACCTCCGGTCGGAAGCAGGCGGGACAGCCTTGGGGACCCCTGCCCTCCCGGAGACTCATGTCCGCGGGGTCCGCCGGGTTCTCCCGATTCTCCGCCCCGGGGATAGGCTCCCGGCCTTCGGCCCCGGCGCCCGGTGTCTGCCAGACCATGCCACAGGAACCGCAGCGGAATCTCCTGCCCCGGACCTCCACCTCCCCCCCTTCGATCCGGATCGCCTTGCCCAGACTCAGGGCCTCCGCCGTCTTCTTCCGGCCGGCCTCGAGGATCCGCCCGCAGGTGGCCCGGGAAACTCCCAGACTCCGGGCGGCCTCTTGGATGGTCCGGCCCTCATAGTCCACCAGACGGAGCATTTCGTACTCGTCCAGGCCCAGGGGAACGATCTCCAGGGCCGACAGAGGAACGCCGCCGGGCTTGAAGAAAAGAGCGGCGGGGGGGAACTGGACAAAGCGGCGCTTCATGAAAGGCGGCATGATCTCCTCAAGCGGGAATATTCTCATATCTCCACAGAGACAATGTAATGAGAATATTCTCATTTGTCAAGCCGTATCGTCCCTTTCACGATGGCGGGACGCTATTCCGCGTCACCCGGGAAAGGGTCCGCCGGGCACGGATATCCGGGAAAAGGAGCTGTCCGTCAGGACATCAGGGGATTTCTTCCGCCAGGCCTTTCCGATTCAGGAAAAGGAGGACTCCCAGCAGGGAGAGGAAGGCGGCGGCCTGACTGGCGGCGATGAAGAAGGGGAAAACCCCGGGCCCCCGGGAATCGAAGAAGCGCCCGATGAGCCAGGGGTAGATCATCCCTCCGGTGGAGGAAGCGGCGACGAACAGCCCCGCCACGAACCCGGTGAGGATCCGGGTCTCTCCCGCCAGGGTGAAGGCGGCGGGAACTATCGACGCCTGGGAGAAACCCAGCAGCGCCACCGCCGCCCAGAGCATCCCGACGGTCCCAGGGAAGAGGAGAAACAGAAAACCCGCCGCCGCGGCCCCCGCCACATTGAGAAGCAGCAGTTTCCCCGCCCCCAGGATCCGGACGAGGCCTATCCCCGACAGGCGGCCCAGGGTCAGAAAGGCCCAGAATGCGGAGGTGATGAGGCCCGCCGTTCCCGGGCCGGCCAGCCCGGTCCGGGTGGCGTAGCTGTAAACCCAGCCGGCAAACCCGGATTCCCCGGCGATGGTCAGGAAAAGAAGGAGGGCGAAAAACACCACCGCCGGGGCCGACCCTCCACCCTCCTCCCCCGCGCCCCTGTCCCGCTCCGTTCCGGAGGAGGGCAGCCGGAAAATGTGATGGCCCGCGACTGCGGCCAGAAGAGACAGCGCCAGAAATCCCGGGGAGGTTTTCCCGAAGACCCTCAAGGCCAGGGCCAGGATCAGGGGCGACACCATGGCCCCCACCCCGAAGGAGAGATGGAGCCCGTTCATGTAGGGGCCCGCCCCGTCGCCATGGAGCCGAAGAACACCGGTGTTGGATCCCACCTCGACGATTCCCTGGGCGAAGCCGATCACCAGAATGCTGCCCAGCAGAATGGCCAGACTGCCCGCCGCGGAAACCGCCGCCAGCCCCGCGGCCACGACGAAGAGCACCGCGCCGGTGACGGCATTGCCGCGGAACCGGTCCACCAGGCTGCCCCCTCCCAGGGAGCCGGTTATGTAGCCCAGCCGGTGAAAGACGAAGATGCTCCCGATTTCCGACAGGGAAGCTCCGGTGGCGGCGGCAAAGCCCGGGATCGCCGGGCCGAAGGAAGCGGTGGTGAGCCCCACCACGAAAAAGGCGAGAAAATACGCCATCGTCGGCGCACAGTGCGTCATGGGCCGATCTCTCCCCGGGACCTCCGGTCCCGCAGCGAAATGATGAGTTCCACCTCTCCCACGGTGGCGCCGAGCCGGGCGGCGATGACCCCGGGGGAAATACCCT
>JAKQWJ010000355.1 GCA_029562045.1 Spirochaetota bacterium
GGCGCTGCTGGCCCTGGCTTTCTCGCCCCTGGCTCCCCCGGCGGTCCTGCCGCCCATCCCGGCCCTGCGGTCCTACTGGCTGGTCATCCATGTGGCGCTGTCCTTCATCGGCGAGGCCTTCTTCGTCCTGGCCTTCGCCGCCTCCCTGGCCTTCCTGCTGACCCGGGAAGAGAAGAAGCGGCTCCTCTACGACCGGATCACCTACACCTCAGTCGCCGTGGGCTACCCGGTCTTCACCGCCGGAGCCCTGATCTTCGGGGCCGTCTGGGCGGAGCAGGCCTGGGGCCGCTACTGGAGCTGGGACCCCAAGGAAACCTGGGCCCTGGTGACCTGGTTCGTCTATACCATCTACCTGCATGTCCGGATCATCCGCAAACGGAAAGACACTCTGCCGTCCATCCTGTCGGTGGCGGGTTTTGCCTGTACCCTGTTCACCTTTTTCGGTGTAAACTACCTTCTCAAAGGTCTGCATAGCTACGGTTAAAGGAGGCGGAACATGAATCGGGATCCCCGGTCCCTCTACGACGAGATCCTGCGGGAGCTGGAGGCCATGCCCGCGCACGACGCCGCCGCCGTGGAAGCGGCGGCCCGGCACCTGGAGATGCTCCACTATCAGGTCCTCGTCGACTTCACCTCCCGGGATTTTCTCCGGCTCTCCAACCGGGAGTTCATCGCCGAACTGGACGCGGTCATGAAAATGGATGGGGACAGTCTCCGCGCTTCCGCCACCGTCGTCGAGGAATGGACGGGGGATGCCAAAAAATCCCCGGAGGAAAACCGGGCGAAGAGGCTGGAGTTCATGTTCAAGGAGTACCGGAAGCTCTGCCGCCTGCGGGGAAACGAACCGGAGGCCTGGGACGAGATCAACGAACTGTACTACGACGACTGACCGCGCCCCGTCACCCCCCGGGGGGCCGACTGCCGGCGGCCCCCCGGGGACGGGCTCCCGGGGTCCCCGAAGGGGCGCTTCCCGCCCCCGGCAGGGGGATGGGCCTCCGTGACGCCGCGGGCCCGCCCGGGGGGAGGCTCCGCCTGACGGGTCCGCCCCGGAACCCTCATTTGAACCAGTAACGGACCCCCAATCCCGCCCCGGCGTCGAAGGCGGTGCCGGGAACCAGGATCAGCGCCGGGGAGATCTCCAGAAAGATATCCAGCGGGGCCCTCCGGAACATGTAGGCCAGCCCCAGAGGGAAACGCACCCCCATATAGAAGTCGTCGCTGAAGGCGACCTTCCCGCCGATCCCCGCGTAGGGAACCAGCCTGCCCTCCCTTCCCCCATCGATGAGGCCGAAAAAATGGCGCAGGTAGCTTCCATGGAGATACAGGGCCCCCCGGTCGTCATTGTCTTTGCCGGCCCTGCGGTAGAAGGACCAGGCCGCCGCGAAATCCACGGCGTCGTTCCCGGACAGCCAGTATTTGGCGCTCAGGCCCGTGGGCTCCCCCAGGACGACCCCCGCCCCAAACCCCGCGTCCTGGGCCGCCGCTCCTCCCGCGGCAAGCACGAGAAGACCCGCGCAGAGCAGAAGGGCGGCGCGTCTGCGTCCGAAAAAGCGAATTCCGAAAAAGCGAATCATGTGTTTCATGGAGGGAAATCTATCGAATTATCACGACTTGGGCCAGCGTCGGAACCCGGCGCCGCCCCGTCCGCGGGCCTTCGGGGAGGCACAGGCCGCCGTCGCAGCGTCCGCCGGCGGCGGCTCCCGCTTCGCGGCGCCGGGGACTCCTTTCAGACACCGGCGACGGACCGATGACCGCCTTCAGACCTCCGCGTCCTCCTGGACGGCCTGCGCCCGGGAACCGGGGAACTCCGCCCGGAACTCCTCCTCCAGCCGCCGCATCAGGGTGTCCCGGATGACCCCGGTGATGAGGCCGGACATGACACAGGCGGGGCGGGGGGAGGAGACGGCCAGATGAATGAGGAATTTATTGTATGCGGCGCTGTAGGTCACCTTTTCCACCAGCCCCAGGTCCGCGACGGAAAGGAGGCTCTCCGGCTCCCGGACCCGGGAAAGGATGCGGTCGATCCGGCGGATCATTTCGGGGTCCATGGAGAAAAGGTGATAAATTCCCGGCGGAAAGTCAACGCCGCCCCGCCGCTTGCGCGGGACCCCGTGGGGGAGTTAGACTTGGATTCGAGGGATGGAGGAACGAAGGTGGAAAAAATCGTACTGTATTCCGATAAGGACGAAACGGGCCTCATCGCGTCGGCTTTTCCGCGTTACACCGTCACGCGAGTCTCTGCGGTCACGGAACTGGTGGAGGCTCTGACCCGGGAGCCCCTCACCGCGGCGGTCTTCGTGTGGAAGACCCGGGAGGACGCCGCGCTGCCCGCGCTTCTCGCCTCCCTCCACCGGGCCTTTCCCAAACTTCCCATGATCGTGCTTTCCCCCCAGCCCGACCCGAAACACCGGGTGGAGGGCCTCCACTACCACCCCGCCCCGCC
>JAKQWJ010000279.1 GCA_029562045.1 Spirochaetota bacterium
CTACGGGGCCACCGACGCGATCCGCAAAAAACGCACCGCGGGGATCTACAAGGACGACTCCATGAGCAAGATCCGCTGCTCCCACCACAACCCGGCCATCAAGAAGCTCTACGAGGAGTTCCTGGGCAAGCCGCTGAGCCACAAGGCCCACGAACTGCTGCACACCAGCTACACCCCCCGGCCGCTGTACCTTAAATAAAAAGCCGCCGCCCCCCCACCCACCGGGGGGCGGCCTGATCAAAAAAAGACCGCCCCCGTCGGGGCGGCCAGTGCAAAACGAAGGCCGGCCTTCCCTCTCGGGGAGGCCGGTTTTTTTTTCAGCCCGCCGCTCGGTGACCGTGGGCCGCCGCTCGGTGACCGTGGGCCGCTACAGCGCGGCCGGCAGGCTGCCGTCGCGTGGCGACGACGGAAGACCGTCGCGCCTACTTCACTCCGGAGAGGGCGTGTTTGCCGGTGATTCCGGGCCTGTGGCCCCAGGTGGAAATCTTCTTGAACAGATCCACCAGGCCGATCAGCAGGGCGAAGATCGCCACCGCCGAAACCGCCAGAACCAATCTGCCGAGGTAGTAATAGTTCATGCCATCATCCTCCTTGGGATGCATCATCATCCGTGAGAGCCGGACATCCGTCCGCGTCCGTCTCATCTCATCACCGTCAATGTACCGAAGATCCCGTAAAATGGGTTTAAAAAACCGGGGGCGACGCGTAAAAAAGTCGTAAAGGGCGCGGTCCCGGGCATGTCCAGACATGCCCGGGCATGTCCGTGCATGCACCGAACATGCACCGGCCATTCACCAAGAAGGCGTTTTCCGTTACACTCCCGCCGATGAAGGCCGCCCTCTCCGCCTACAGCACCGACGACTGCATCGCCGCCCTGGCCACCCCCTGGGGACGGAGCGCCCTGGCGGTGATCCGAACCTCCGGACCTGGCGCCGTGGAGCTTCTGGCTCCGGCCTTCTCCCGCCCCCGGAAGCTCCGGGACGCGGCGGGGGGTGGGATGATCCACGGCTTTCTCATGGATCCCGCCTCGGGGGAAAAAGTGGACGAGGTGGTCCTGGGGGTGTTCCGGGGGCCGAAAAGCTACACCGGGGAGGACTCGGTGGAGATATTCTGCCACGGGAGTCCCCCGGGAATCGACGGGATCCTCGGTCTCCTCCGGGGGCTGGGTTTCCGCCCCGCCGAACCGGGGGAGTTCACCTTCCGGGCCTTCTTCCACGGCAGGATGGACCTGACCCGGGCGGAGGCGGTGACGGAAATCGTCGCCGCCGAGACCCGGAAGGCCCACAGTCTGGCGCTGCACCGACTGGCCGGGACGCTGGCGGCCCGGATAGACGAGGCCAAGGCCCTGCTCATCCGGGCCCGGGCGGCGGTGGAGATCGGACTGGACTACCCGGAGGGGGAGGCCCCGGAAGTCCCCCTTCCCCTGGAGGAGACCGCCCGGGCGGCGGAGGTCCTCCGAAGACTCCTGGCCACATACCGGGAGGGGCTGCTCCACCGGGACGGGGCCCGGGTGGCCCTGGCGGGGAGGACCAACGCGGGGAAATCCTCCCTCTTCAACCTTTTCCTCCGGGAGGAGAGGTCCATCGTGTCCGAAGAGCCCGGCACCACCCGGGATTACATTGAGTCCCGCCTGGACCTGGGGGGCGTCCCGGTCCTCCTCTACGATACGGCGGGGCTGCGGGACAGCTCCGACCCGGCGGAGACCGAAGGGGTGCGCCGGGCCCGGACCCTCATCGATGGCGCGGCGCTGGTGGTCTACCTGGTGGATGCCGCCTTCGGAGAGACCCGGGAAGACCGGGAGGCGCTGGACGACCTGGGACCCCGGGCGCTGGCGGTCTGGAACAAGATCGATCTGGCGCCGGGACCCGCGCCGGAGGGCCGCCTCCGCCTCTCCACCCGGACCGGGGAGGGTTTTCCCGAACTGGCCGCCGAAATCCTCCGGCGACTCCGGGGGGGGGAAGCCCCGGCGGGGGACGAACCGGTCATCGATTCGGCGCGGCAGAAGACCCTGCTGGAGCGTGGCCTCCGGGCCCTGGAGCGTTTCCAGGCCCGGGCGGGACGGCTTCCCCTGGATGTGGTGGGGGAAGACCTGGCGGAGGCCCTCCGGGTCCTGGGGGAGATAACCGGGGAAACCACCAGCGACGAGGTGCTGGCCCAGATGTTCTCCCGTTTCTGCCTGGGGAAGTAGGCGGCGAGACATCCTCCCCCTTTTTTCGTATACTGGGCCCATGGATTTCGAAGTCATCGTCGTCGGCGGCGGCCACGCGGGGATCGAGGCCGCCCTGGCCTCGTCCCGGATGGGCCGGCGCACCCTCCTGATCACCCAGAATCTGGACAGCATCGGAAAGATGTCCTGCAACCCCGCCATCGGCGGGCTTGCCAAGGGGAACCTGGTCCGGGAGATCGACGCCCTGGGGGGGGAGATGGCCCGGCTCATCGACCGCTCCATGATCCAGTTCCGGATCCTCAACCGGAGCCGGGGTCCGGCGGTACAGGCCCCCCGGGCCCAGGCGGACAAGGCCCTCTACGCGGCGCTGGCCAAGAAAGCCCTGGAAGCGCAGACGAACCTCTCCCTGTTCCAGGACACGGTGACGGACCTTCTGACGACTCCTGACGGCGCCGCAGTCCGGGG
>JAKQWJ010000316.1 GCA_029562045.1 Spirochaetota bacterium
CCGCCGCCAGCAGGGCCAGGGTGGAGTCCAGCCCCCCCGAGACCCCCAGGACCGCCGTCTTCGCCCGGGTATGCTCCAGCCGCCGGGCCAGGGCCGCGGTCTGCAGGGCGAAGACCTCCTCGCACCTCTCCCGCAGAACGGCCGGGTCCGCGGGTACGAAGGGCCTGGGGTCGAAATCCCGGCGCAGCCTCGCGGCGGGCGGCGGGGAAGCCCCGCTTCCCGGGGATTTCGCGGAGTCCCGCGGCCCCGGCCGTTCCGGCCGCCCCGGGGGCGCCGCGGATTTCCGGAGTTCCGGAGGGTCCGCCGGCTCGGGGGGTGAAGGAGACTCCGCCGGCCCCGGGGACAGCGGGAAGGGAATGAAACGAAAGGCCCCGTCCCGGGGCGGGGAGAACCAGGGGAGCCGGCGGCGACGGTTCTTCAGGAGGTCCAGATCCACATCCCGGACGATCATCCCGCCGGTCCGGGAAAAACGCTCGCCCTCCGCCAGGATCTTTCCGTTTTCCGCGATCAGCGTGGCGCCGCCGAAAACCAGGTCGGTGGTGGACTCGTGGACCCCCGCCCCGGCGTACACATAGGCCGCGGCGCAGCGGCGGGACTGCTGCCCCACCAGCTCCCGGCGGCGGGCATGCTTGTCCACGATGTCGTTGCCCGCCGAGGGGTTGCAGATCACCAGCGCCCCTTCCTGGGCCATTCGGATGCTGGGCGGCGCCGGGACCCAGAGGTCTTCACAGATTTCGACGCCGAAGACCAGCTCCCGGTCCTCCCGGGCCCGGAAAAGAAGGTCCGTCCCGAAGGGGACATCCCCCCCGGCGAGATGAACCGACGATGCCGCGGCGGCGGCCCCGGAGCTGAACCATCTTTTCTCGTGAAACTCGCCGTAATTCGGCAGATGAGTCTTCGGCACGACGCCCAGGACCGCCCCCCGACGGATCACCGCGGCGCAGTTGAAAAGCCCGCCCTCCGCCGCCACCGGAAGTCCCAGGACGGTGATGATGTCCAGATCTTCCGTGGCCGACAGAATCTCCCGGAGGGCCCCGTCCGCGGCGGCCTGCAGGGCATCCTGAAAAAAAAGGTCGCCACAGGTGTAGCCTGTGAGGCAGAGTTCCGGCAGCGTCAGAAGCCGCACACCCTCCCGGGCGGCGGCCCGGACCGTGTCGACGATGTGCTTCCCGTTTTCCGCCGGAAAGGCCACCCGGAGGGGGACGGAGGCGGCGGCGACGGTGAAAAAGCCGTGGGACAAACTGGTCATATCCCCAGTATACGGAGTTTTCCCCTTTTTTGGTAGAAGAGGATATTCCCGCCGACGGGAAATCCTTGACAGGGGGAAAAAAAGGTTTAAAATGTGACTCTCGGTATGAACGTCCTACCCGGAAAACGGAAAAAACCGCTGCCAGGCCGGGCCGCCGGATGGGCGGACAACCTCCTCTTCGGTCTTTTCACCGTCATGATCTTTTCCGTCACCGCCAACATGGTCAGCCGCCTCGTTTTTCATCGCCCCATCATCCAGTCCGACGAGGTCTCCCGCTACAGCTTCATCTGGCTCTGCTTCATCGGCTCCGCCTCCGCCCTGCACGGCGGGGAACACATCGGGGTGGACCTGGTGGTCAAACGTCTGCCGGAGAAGATGGGCAGATCCATCCTGGCGCTGACGAATCTGGCGATGGCGGGGCTCACCGCCCTGTTCGCCTGCTACGGTTTCGCCATGGCGCTGCGGGCCCTGGGACAGATGAGTTCGGTCACGCCCATTCCCTACGGGTACGTCATCCTGATCATGCCCGCCAGTTTCATCGCCATGTCCCTGATCTTTCTGCGGAACCTCACCCTCCTTCTCCGGGGACCGGAGTGATCGGCGTTTTTCTGGTCAGCCTGGGTGTTCTCCTGGTCCTCGGCCTTCCGGTGGGCTTCGCCCTGGCCCTCACCGGTGTCGTCATGGTGGTCCAGTCGGGGAGCATCGACCTGGGGGTCATCCCCCAGAGCATTCTGCACGGCATCGACGACCGGCGGCTCATGGCCATCCCCTTTTTCATCCTCGCCGGGGAGATCATGAAAGAAAGCGGGCTGTCGCTGGGGATCATCTGGTTTTTCAAGACCCTCTTCGCCCGCATCCGGGGGGGGCTGGGCTTCGTGTCCATTATCGCCGGCGCGATCTTTGCCGGCGTGTCGGCATCCGCCGCGGCGGACACCCAGGCCATCGGGGCCCGGATCCTTCCTCTCATGAAGAACGAGGGCTACGATATCCGGAAAGGATCCGCGGTCATCTGCGCCGCCGGCACCCTGGGACCCATCATCCCTCCCAGCATCCCCATGGTGGTGTACGGCG
>JAKQWJ010000323.1 GCA_029562045.1 Spirochaetota bacterium
CACGGTGCTGGCCCTGGTGGGCATCTCGGTGCCCGCCTTCTGGCTGGGGATGATGCTGATCTGGGTTTTTTCGGTGCAGCTGAAGATCTTTCCGTCCCTGGCGGTGCCCTCCAACCCCATGAGCATCGTCCTGCCCGCCATAACCCTGGCGGCCATGAGCACCGCGGTGCAGACCCGGATGACCCGCTCCTCCATGCTGGAGGTGATCCGGCAGGATTACATCCGCACCGCCCGGGCAAAGGGCCTGGCGGAGAAGGTCGTGATCCGCCGGCATGCCCTGCGCAACGCCCTGATCCCGGTGGTTACGGTGGTGGGGCTCCAGGTGGGGCAGCTCATGGTGGGGGCGGTGCTGACCGAGACGGTCTTCTCCTACCCCGGCATCGGCACCATCATGGTGGACGCCATCCACCGGAAGGACACCCCCCAGATCCTGGCCTCGGTGGTCTTCATGGCCCTGGTCTTCGCGGTGGTGAACCTGCTGGTGGACATCCTCTACGCCTTCATCGACCCCAGGATCAAGGCCCAGTACATCAGGAGTTCCGGAAAAAAAGGAGGGTGGCTGGATGTTGTCTTCCGCAGAAAAGCCTGATGCCCCCGGAAACGGAGCCGGGACTCCGGGCCGGCCCTTCCGGACCCCCTTCCAGGAGTTCCGCCGCCGTTTCGGCAGGAACAAGCTCGCCGTGGCGGGCTTGGCGGTCATCCTGGTCTACATTCTGGTGGCCCTGATGGCGGATGTTTTCTACCCCCGGGACTTCATCACCGGGAACCAGATACCCAACGCCTTCGCCGGCATCGGCTCCCGGGCGGAGGTGGAATGGCGGGACGCCCGGGAGGGCCACCTGTACATTTTAGGGGCGGACAATTTCGGCCGGGACGTTCTGGGGAGGATCATCCACGGAGCCCGGGTGTCCATGATCATAGGCTTCGTGACGGTGGCCTTCGCGGTGCTGCTGGGGGGCTCTCTGGGCGCCGCGGCGGGGTACTACGGCGGGTTTCTGGAGACCCTCATCATGCGGGGGGCGGACATCCTGCTGGCCATCCCCAACATCCTCTTCGCCCTGGCCATCGTCGCCGCCCTGGGGCCCAGCTTCCAGAACCTGCTTCTGGCCATCAGCATCACCAGCATACCGGTCTACGTGCGGCTGGTCCGGGCCTCGGTGCTGACCGTCAAGGACCAGGAGTTCGTCGAGGCCGCCCGGGCTATCGGGGCCCGGGATTTCAGGATCGTCCTGCTCCACGTGCTGCCCAACTGCATGGCCCCGGTGATCGTGCAGGCCACCTTAGGGATAGCCCAGAGCATCCTGTCCGCCACCTTCCTGTCCTTTCTGGGCCTGGGGATCCAGCCTCCCTCCCCGGAGTGGGGCAACATGCTCTCCGAGGCCCGCCCCTACATCATCAGCGCTCCCCACACGCTGGTGTTTCCCGGCCTGGCCATCATGACGGTGATCCTGGCCTACAATCTCATCGGCGACGGGCTCCGGGACGCCCTGGACCCGAAGCTGAAACGGTGACCCCATGAAACGGAATCAGCTCGTCATACAGGACCTGCGGGTCGACTATGTCACGGAAGACGAAACGGTCCACGCGGTGAACGGCGTCTCCTTCGAACTCGCCGAGGGCGAGAGCCTGGGCATCGTCGGGGAGACCGGGGCGGGGAAGACCACCACGGCCCTGGCCATCCTGGGGCTCCTTCCCAGGCCCACGGGGCGGGTCTCCTCCGGGTCCATCCTGTTCTACGACCGGGACCTGGTGCAGGCCCCGGAGGAGACGATGCGGGAGATCCGGGGAAACGAGATCTCCATGATCTTCCAGGACCCCATGACCTCCCTGAACCCCATCTTCACCGTGGGGGACCAGATCGCCGAGGTCATCGAAGTGCACAACCAGGTCTCCCGGGAGGAGTCCCGGAAGAGGGCGGGGGACATGCTGGAAC
>JAKQWJ010000004.1 GCA_029562045.1 Spirochaetota bacterium
TTCGGCATCGCGGAAGACGAAGCCCGGTTCGGGGCCGGCACAGGAAAAAAAAAGGAACCCCGCCACGGCCCCGAGGAGGAGGAAACGACGCGGCCCGGGCATGGCCATCCTCCTACAGGTTCAGAGTGTTTCTGGCCAGGAGTTCGGCCACTTCCCGCTTTTTGCCCGGAGACAGGCCCGAGTCACTGCGCAGGATGCTGCCGAACCTGCCTTCGAAGGTGTCCGGCAGGATAGGCAGAGACATCACCTGCTCCGCCAGCAGCCGGGGGGAGGGTTCGAAGCGCCGGTTGACGGCGAAGAGGAGGGCGCAGGTGCTGCGGACGAAGCCGGCGGCGGCGATGAGGAAAAACAGGTCGTCCCCCCGCATGACCGCCGCTCCCATGTCGCCCAGGAAGTGCTCCATCCGGGACTGGAACTTCCGGCGCAGCAGGTCCCAGAAGGTCTGGGGCATGTTTTCCAGTTTTTTCCGCATCCGCAGGAGCCAGTCGTCCCGGTGGAAGAGGATCTCCGAATTGACGATCCGGTAAAAACCGTAGGTGCCTCCCTCCCGCAGAGACTCCTGGAGGCCCCCCTTCCCGTCGATGAGGTCCTCCATCCCCGCCATGTCCTTGTACTCGAGGCGGATGGGGATGCGATCCAGCAGGAAGCGGTCCTTCCGGTTGGACTGGGAGGATTCGAAACCTCCGCCGAAGGAGAAGCTGTCGCAGCGGCTTTCCGCCGGAGGCAGGCCCCCGGAATGGTACACATCGATGCTGAGGAAGTAATAGGGGTCATAGAAGTCCTCGGCGATGGGCTCTCCCAGGGCCGCACAATGCACCTGCGGCCACGCTTGCAAGGCTTGCGCCACCCTTTCGGCGGCCCTGACGGCTTTTCCTTTCATCCCCCATCCTCATCCCGCGATTTTCCTCAGTTTACCACAATTGATGGATATTGTAATCCCGTTTACAATCGGAGGCGTGGAACCCCCGCGCTACGTGACGGCCCTGGCCCTCCCTGCGACCCGGGAGAAGGAACTGGTGGATCTCCAGAGGGCCGCCCTGTCCCGGTGGAGCCTTCCCTCCGCTCTGGCCTTCCCCCCGGTGATGCCTCTGGCCGTGTCGCGCCGGCCGCCGGAGGACGGATTTTTCCGGGGTCTGCGCCGGGCCCCCTGGAAAACCGCCGCCGTCCGGGGCTGCGAAAGATTCGGCCCCCTCCTCCTGGCCGCCGCGGATTTCGGCTCCCTCCCCCCGGCCGCCGCACCCTCCGGGGCTCCGGACCTGCGACCCTTCGCCCCGGAAGAGGCCTGGGACCCGGCCCCCTTCCCCCCGGCTCCTCTTCCGGGCTTCTACATCGCCGATCTGGGTTCGGCGGAGGCGGACATCGGGGAAATCCCTCCCCCTCCGGGCGGGCTCATCCGGGCTCTGCGCCTTCTGGTGCTGGAGGTTTTTTTCGCCCCCGCTCCGGGCCCCTGGTGGCGGGCGGTGCGGTGGGAAACGCAACGGGAGGAGTGGATCAAGCTCCGTCCCTGAGAGGTCACTCGGAGACGGCCGACTCCACCCGGTTCCTGCCCCTGTTTTTGGCCGCGTACAGGGCCCTGTCGGCCTCCTCGCAGAGGGAGGTCATGTCCCTGCCCTGCCGGAAGACGGTGATGCCGCAGGAGAAGGTGACGAAAAAATCCCTCTTGCTTTCCCGGTGACGAATCCGGGAGAAGTCGTCCCGGATTTGGTTCATCAAGCGGGTTCCGTTTTCCAGGTCCGTGTTGAACAGGATGACGCCGAACTCCTCGCCCCCGTACCGGCCGATGGTGTCGGTTTTCCGGAGCCGCTCCTGCAGCAGCTTCGCCACCGCCTTCAGCACCCGGTCACCGGTGAGGTGGCCATAGTTGTCGTTGACCGCCTTGAAGTGGTCCAGATCGATCATGGCGAAACAGAGAGGGTTGCCCAGGCGGCGGGCCCGATTGATGTCGTCGGAGAGCTTCTTCATGAGCTGGGAATGATTCAGCAGGCCCGTCAGGGAATCCCTCTCCATGAAGTAGCGGATCTTCCGGGTCCTTTCGACGCGGATGGCCACCTCCGTCACCAGGTGCTCCGGCTGGATGGGCTTGGTCAGAAAGCCGTCGCCTCCCCTCTTGATGGCCGCCAGCTGCCGCTCCAGGTCCCTTTCCACCGACAGATAAACGATGGGGATGCCGACGAAGGATTCCTGCTGACGGATCATCGCAGCCAGCTCCTTTCCATCGCAATCCGGCATGTACAGGTCCATGAGGATGAGTTCCGGCTTGAACTCCACCAGGACCTGGATCACGTTGCGGGGGTCCGTGACCACCGACGTGATCATTCCCGCGTTCTGGAGGATCATGGCGTAGAATGATATCTGCTCCGGGTCGTCGTCCACGATGAGAACATGGAAAGGCTCCTGCGCCTTCGTCGAGGAAAGATCGTCGATGGACGCGAGAAGGCGGGAGATGTCGAAGGGGAAGCTGAAAAAGGCGTCCCCGCCATGGCGCACCGCGAAGAGCCGGATGTCGAAATCGTCCTGCTCGCAGAGAAAAATGACCTTGAGCCTGTCCTTGTGCTCCCCCCCGCGGAAGGCCCGGAACGCTTCGGCGGGCTCGGGGGTTTCCATCAACGAGAATGCGTCCACCGCCAGAACCGCCGTCCCGCCGTTTTTCAGGGCCTCTTCCAGATCCGCAGCCGAATGCACCGGGATGACGGAAAAACCGAAGAACCCGAGCTGAAATTTCAGATCCTCGATGTAGAAGGAGTCGCTGTCCCACAGATAGAGACGACGCTCCGCCGTCCCCTCTTCCGTCACACCCGGGTATGTTCCCGGAGCGAAATCGGCGCCGGTCCTGTTTCCGAGGTCCGTCGCCGCCTTCCGGGCCCGCGCGGATTCCTCCTCCAGACCGTTTGCCAGTTCCCCTATCCGGTCTTTCTCCCGGCCGGTCAGGGAGCCCCCCTCCTCCATCCGACAGTCCAGAATGATTTCGATCTCCCTGGCGATGTTGGACAGGGTGGAAAAACCGAAGGTCGCCCCGGATCCGGACAGTTTGTGGGCTTCGTTCCGGGCCGCATCGAAACTCTGGGGCATCCGGCCGTTGGCGCCCAGATTCTCCAGAAGTCCGTTGAGCCGTCCAATCCGTTCCGGCAGGCCCAGAACGAACTGCCGCGCCAGTTCCTTCAGCCTCAGGCGTGTCGCGTCGGGAATCCCGTTTTCCATAAGCATCCTTCATTGACCTCCAGCGACTATTGCACTACACTATGGATAATACGACAAATCAAGGCGGATTCCCATGGATAATTTTGAATTTCTCAATCCCACCAAGATCATATTCGGCCGGGGGACGGAAAACCAGGTCGGCCGGGAAGTGAAAAAATTTTCTTCCTCCTGCCTCCTCCACTACGGCGGCGGAAGCATCAGGAAATCGGGCCTCTACGACCGGGTCGTGGCGTCCCTGAAGGAAGCGGGAGTGCGGTTCGCCGAGCTGGGGGGGGTCCAGCCCAACCCCCGGGTGGGTCTTGTCCGGGAAGGGATCGAACTCTGCCGGAAGCACAAGCTGGAGTTCGTCCTGGCCGTGGGCGGGGGCAGCGTCATCGATTCCGCCAAGGCCATCGCCGTGGGTGTCCCCTACACCGGGGATGTCTGGGATTTCTTCACCGGCAAACTTCTGCCGGAGACGAAGCTTCCGGTGGGTTCGATTCTGACGATCCCCGCGGCGGGCAGCGAGGCCTCCCACAGCTGCGTCATCACCAACGACGAGGGCATGCTGAAGCGGCCCCTGAACATGGAAATGAACAGGCCCTCCTTCGCCATCATGAACCCGGAGCTTACCTTCTCGCTGCCGCCCTACCAGACCGCCTGCGGAGTGTCGGACATCATGGCCCATGTGATGGAGCGATACTTCACCCTGACGCCCAAGGTGGACTTCACCGACCGGCTCTGCGAGGCCACTCTTAAAACCGTCATCGGCAACGCCCCCATCGTGCTGGAGAAACCCGACGATTACGACGCCCGGGCGGAGATCATGTGGGCCTCCACCATCGCCCACAACAACCTGCTGTCCACCGGCCGGATCGGCGACTTCGGTTCCCATCTGATCGAGCACGAGCTTTCGGGCATCAACGACGTGGCCCACGGCGCGGGGCTGGCGGTGGTCTTTCCCGCGTGGATGAAGTATGTCCAGAAAAAGATGCTTCCCCGGTTCGTGCAGTTCGCCGTCCGGGTCTGGAACGTGGAGCAATGGTTCGACGACCCGGAGCGCACCGCCCGGGAGGGAATCCGGCGGCTGGAAGAGTTCTTCGTCCGCATCGGCATGCCGGTCCGGCTGGGGGAGATCGGGCTGGGGGAAAGCCACCTCGACGAGATCGTCCGCAAGACCCTCATCGGCCGGGGCGAGACGGTGGGGAACGTGATCAAGCTGGGCAGGGAGGATATCCGGGGCGTCCTGAAGCTGGCTCTGTAGACTGCGTCTCCCCGGGACCCCGGCGCCGCTATCGGTCCCGGCGCGGCTGTCGGTCCCGGCGCCGCTGTCGGTCGCCCAGGCGCGGTTATCCGTCGCCCCGGCGCGGCTGTCCGTCGCCTCGGCGCCGCTATCGGTCGCCAAGGCGCGGCTGTCCGTCGCCCCGGTGCCGCTATCGGTCGCCAAGGCGCGGCTGTCCGTCGCCAAGGCGCGGCTATCCGTCGGCCAGGCGCCGCTGTCGGTCCCGGCGCCGCTGTCGGTCGCCCAGGCGCGGCTATCCGTCGCCAAGGCGCCGCTATCGGTCGCCAAGGCGCCGCGGAAACCCTAGACCCCGTCCGGGTTTTTCCGCATCATCACCACATGCACCCCCTCGGCGACGACCTCGTCGTTCTGGTTCATCAGAAAGACCTCCTCCCAGACGATCCCCCGGTCGGGCTTGCTGGTCTCCCTCTTGTTCTGGATCCGCCATTTCACCCGCAGGGTGTCGCCGATGAGGATCGCCTTCTTGAACTTCCAGCTCCATTCCAGGGAGGCCAGGCTGGTGCCTTCGAAAATGCCCACCCGGGACTTCAGCCCCTCGGCTATGGACAGGCCGAAAAGCCCGTGGACGATCCGGGTCTTGTAGATGTTGTGCTTCTTTGAATACTCCTCGTCGGTGTGCAGCTGGTTGTAGTCTCCGGACAGCCCGGAGTACATCACCAGGTCCGCCTCGGTGACGGTCCTGCCGGGGGATTCGAACTCTTCCCCTACCGTGAACTCCTCGTAAAACTTGCCCACGGGATGCCCTTTTTTCATATCATCTCCTCGTCCTTGATCATGGTTTCGCCATTTCCAGCCCCAGAGCGGCCGGGGCCCCGCAGGATTCCCGGACCACCAGGGGGCTGGGTATCTCCAGTCGCGCCGGAGGTGCCTCGGGG
>JAKQWJ010000005.1 GCA_029562045.1 Spirochaetota bacterium
TTCCGCAGGCGATGTAATCCAGGAAGGACAGGGGCTGGGCCCCCGCCACCGCCAGATCGTTGACGTTCATGGCCACCAGGTCGATGCCGATGGTGTCGTATTTGCGCAGCTTCCGGGCCACCAGAAGCTTGGTGCCCACGCCGTCGGTGCTGGACAGAAGGAGGGGTCTCCGGTAGCGGGAGGGGTCGAACTCCACTCCCCCGGCGAAGCCCCCGATGCCGGAGCCCACGGCCTTCGATTTGATGGAGGCGATGAAGGACGCGAATCGCTCTCCGGCTTCGATATCCACTCCCGCGGATTTGTAGTCCTGTGGCCTCATGCGCTCTCTCCTTTGAAGGGAACCGGACAGGGGTAGTCGCCGTCGAAACAGGCGTAGCAGTAGTCCCGGGGCCGAGGCAGGCAGGAGCGCAGGCCGTCCATGCCCAGAAATCCCACCGAATCGGCGCCGATATGACGGGCTATCTCCCGGGGGTCCATCCGGTTGGAAATGAGTTCCTGCCGGGTGGGGATGTCGATCCCGAAAAAACAGGGCCATCGGATCTCCGGAGACGAGAGCCTCAGATGCACCTCCCGGGCGCCGGCTTCCTTGACCAGCTTCACCAGTATCCGGCTGGTGGTGCCCCGGACCAGGGAGTCGTCCACCAGGATGACCCGTTTCCCCGCGATGGAGTCCCGGACGGGGTGGATCTTCATCCGCACCGTCAGTTCCCGCTGGTTGTTGGAGGGCATGATGAAGGAGCGGCCGGTGTAGTGGTTCCGGGTCAGCCCCAGGTCGAAGGGCAGGCCCGCTTCTTCGGCGTAGCCCAGGGCGGCGCTGTTGCCCGAATCGGGAACGGGAAGCACCAGGTCCCCTTCCAGGCCGGCCTCCCGGTCCATCCGGGCCAGCGCCGCCCCCATGCGCTTCCGGGCCAGATGCACCGATTCATCGAAAACCCGGCTGTCCGGCCGGGCGAAATAGATCAGCTCGAAGACGCATTGGCTCTTTCTCCCGGCATCGGCGAACCGGATGCTCCGGACTCCCTCGGGACCGGCCACGATCATCTCCCCCGGTTCCACCGCCCGGTAATCCTGTATCTGCATGATGTCCAGGGCGCAGGTTTCGGAGGCGAAGACGGTCCTGCCGTTTTGCGTCCCGTAGTTGAGGGGACGGAACCCCAGGGAGTCCCGGATTCCGATGAGGGTTTCGTTCCAGATCATCACCAGGCTGAAGGCCCCTTGAATCCGGCGGAGAGTGGCGGTGAGGGCGGAGAAGAAATCCTTTTCCCGGGATCGGGACAGAAGGTGCAGCAGCAGTTCCGCGTCGGTGGTGCTGTGAAAGATGGAGCCTTCCTCGAAGAGTTCGGCCTTCAGCTCCCCGGTGTTGGAGATGGAGCCGTTGTGGGCCAGGGCGATTTCTCCCTTGTTGCAGTTGACCAGGATGGGCTGGGCGTTTTCGATCCGGTTTCCCCCCTGGTTGCAGTACCGCACGTGCCCGATGCCGATGCGGGAGGGGCGGGACTCGGACAGGTAACGCCCCAGAACCGTGGAAACCATGCCCAGGTCCTTGTAGGCCACCAGGCGGCCCTTTTTCCGGTAGGCCAGACCGCAGCTCTCCTGGCCCCGGTGCTGGAGAGAAAAAAGAGGAAAAAATATCTGTTCCGGTATGTTGATTTCGTCCCGGGAAAATATTCCCACCACACCACAGAAATGAACGGGTTTGTCGCCTGTGCCTGCCACACTCCTGTATACCACCCGGCGGAGGGGGGAGTCAAGATCGCGGGTCCGCCGGGAGAGGACGGGGAAACCGGCACCCCGGACGGCGCGCCGCAGAGGGGCTGCGGGGGCGGCGGCCCGGACCCGCCGGGTGGGGACCGTCCGGGGGGAGTCAGCGCTCCCTGCCCTCCGGGAGGGACCGGAGGAAGTCCCCGGCGATCCGGCGGTATTCGTCCCGGGTCCGGGCCTGGACGATAAGGGCGCGGAAGCGGGCGGAGCCGGGTATCCCTTTTACATAGGAGACGAAGTGTTTCCGCATCTCCCGGCAGGCGGCATCCTCGCCCTTCAGTTCCACAGCCCGGTCCAGCTGCCGCAGACCCGCGGCCACCCGTTCCTCCGGGTCCGGTGTCCGGCAGGCTCCGGTGGTGAGGAATTCCCGGGTTTCCCGGAAGATGAAGGGGTTGCCCAGGGCCCCCCGGGCGAACATGACCCCGTCGCAGCCGGTTTCCCCCAGCATCCTCGCGGCGTCCCCGGGGGTGTAAAGATCCCCGGAACCGAAGACCGGGACGGAAATCCGGGTCTTGAGATCCCGGATCTGCTCCCAGCAGGCGCTCCCGCTGTAACCCTGACTGCGGGTCCGGGGGTGGAGGCAGATCATCGCCGCCCCGGCCTGGACCGCCGCGTCGGCGGTTTCCCGGTAATTGACGCTGCCGCCGTCCCAGCCGCTGCGGATCTTCACCGTCACCGGCAGGGAGGTGTGGTCCCGCATGGCCTTGACCATGTCGTGGAGAAGCCTGGGGTTTCTGAGCAGGCTCGAACCCGCGCCGGTGCGCACCACCTTGGGGACGGGGCAGCCGCAGTTAAGGTCCACCAGGGTGGGGCGGGATTTTTCGATGTCCCGCACCGCGGAGGCGGCGGCGAAGGGGCTTCCGGCGAAGATCTGCACGCCGAAGTGAACCTCGTTCTCCTCCCGCTCCAGGAGGAGACGGGTTTTCCGGTTGTCCCGAATGAAGCCTTCGGCGGAAAGCATCTCCGTATAGGTGAGAAAGGCGCCGTACTCCACGCAGAGGCGCCGGAAGGCGGGCTCGGTGAAACCCGCCAGGGGGGCCAGAAACAGGTTGCCCGGCACCTCGGCGGACCCGATGCGGACGGGGCTGAGACGGGGGGGCATCCTCAGGGTTTGATGTTGAAGAACTGCAGCGAGTTCCGGAAAACCGTTTCGGAGAACTCCTCGAGGTCCTCCCCCCGCAGCTCGGCGATGAACTCCGCGGTGTCCTTCAGGTAGGCGGGCTTGTTCCTCTTGCCCCGATGGGTGGAGGGGACCATGAAGGGGCTCTCGGTCTCGATCATCATCCGCTCCAGCGGCATGTTCTTCGCCGTCTCGTGGAGGTTCCGGGCGTTCCGGTAGGTGACGTTTCCGGCAAAGGAGAGGTACAGGTCCAGTTTCAGGGCCTCCTGCGCGTAGGGCCAGTCCTCGGAGTAGCAGTGGAGGATGCCTCCCCGGGAGGGAAGTTTTTCTTTGAGAATTTCCAGGATGTCCCGTCCCGCGTCGCGATTGTGGATGATCACCGGCAGATCATGGCGTTCGGCGATTTCCAGCTGCCGGATAAAAAGCTCAATCTGGCTGTCCCGATTGCCGAATTTTCTATAGTAGTCCAGTCCGATTTCGCCGATGGAAACCACCCGGGGCAGGCCGATGGCCTCTTCGATCCTGGAGGTCCAGTCCCGGGGGAGGTTCGCCACCTCGGAGGGGGAGACGCCGACGCTATGGTAGACATGGGCCGCGGTTTTCAGATTGTCGTAGACCTGGAAGAAGTCCCTCAGGTTGTTGCAGATGCTCAGGATGTGATCCACATGCTCCTTCCGAGCTTCCTGCACGACGATAAGCTGTTCGATCGGGTCTTCCGTAATGAGCCCTATGTGGGCATGAGTATCGAAAAGATGCATAATTCTCTCTGTTGTGCTAAAATTAGTGACGAAGCGAAAATGCTTTATGTGCTATTAAAATAGCACGAAGGACCGGGGCCGTCAACATTATTATTTGACAAACTTTTTTCAGCATGATAGTCTCTAAACCGGGTTCGTCTGCTGAAACAAGGATATCAAAGAGGAGCTGCATTGTCACCGGCGAATCAGTATAAGAAACTCGAAAAACAACTCAGCCGCCGTTTCGTCGGGAAGCTGAAAAACGGCGGTCGGGTTCTGTCCAGGGGGCTGGGCTCCATAAAGGCTCTGGGAAAACAGCGATTCACCGTCATGTTCATTCCCCATTCGGAGCGGAAGATATTCAATTTCCAGATCAACGTGTTCTCCCTGGTCTTCGTGCTCGCCCTTACGGCGGTCATGGCCTTCGGGTTCATCGCCCTGTCCACCCACTTCACCGGGACGGCCCGGATGCTCTCTGCCAAAACCGAGAACCTGGAAACCGCCCACGCCAGCCTCGAGTCGATCCGGGAGGAGGTGGCGGAACTGCAGAAGGTCTCCAAGGTTTTCCAGAATTCCCTGAACAAGACCCTGGGCATTCTGGGCATCAACGTGCCCAACCGGCCCCAGCCGGAGGCAGGGCAGGGGGACCTCTCGTCCTTCGTCAGCGTGGCGGAGGTGGATGCGGGTCAGCTCCGGGAACTCCACGATGTCCGCAACATCAAGTCTTTCCTCAAGACCGCCATCGATCCCCTGGAGGAGATCCGGGACGTCCTGTCCACCCAGAAGGACCTTCTGACGGACATCCCCACCCTCTGGCCTCTGAAAGGCGTCCGGGGGAGGGTCACTAACAATTTCGGTCCCGCGGAACACCCCTTCACCGGCCAGTGGTACCTGCACAAGGGAATCGACATCGCCTATGGCACCGGGATTCCCATCCTGGCCACCGCCCGGGGAAAGGTCCTGACCATCGACTTCGAACCCAACGGTTTCGGTCATTATCTGGTCATACGGCATAAGTACGGCTTTTACACCAAATACGCCCATCTCCAGAAGGTCATCGCCCGCCGGGGCGACGAAGTCCAGCAGGGGCAGATCATCGGGACCATGGGGAATACCGGCCTTTCCACGGGGCCTCATCTCCATTACGAGGTCAGGATCGGGTCCGAAGTGGTGGATCCGGCGAAGTACCTGAACATCTCCAACACCACCGTCGCCGTGTCGGATTAGGGAAAACCCTCCCATGAACCAGGATTTCAGCGGCAAGGACGCCTTCGTCAACTCCCTGGTGGGGGAGGGGACCTTCTTTCGCGGCGAAATCTCCATCAACGGCCTCCTCAGGATCGACGGGGATTTCTCCGGGTCCATAAAAACCCGGGGGAAGGTCTTCATCGGCCGGAACGGCAGGGCGGAAAGCGCCATTCACGCCTCGTCCATCGTCATCGGCGGGATCGTCAAGGGCTCCGTCGTGGCCGCCGAGAAGGTGGTCATCCTCTCCTCCGCGGTGGTCATCGGCTCCATTGAGAGCCCCCGGCTCGTGGTGGAAGAGGGAGTGATGCTGGACGGTGAGGTCAAGGTTTTCGGCGCCCCGGAGCGGGAACAGGCCGCGCCGACCCCGGCGGAATCGGGAAACGGGAAGAAACGGTTTTTCGGCGGCAGGTTTTTCGTCCGCGCCCCCGGAGCGGGGACGGCGGAATCGGCGGCCTCGGACCCGAATATCGCGGCATGGAACGGATAGACTTCCACGGCGGTTTTTTCACCGTTCCTTCCAAACCCCAGGACAGGAAAAAAGGGGCCTCGAAATCCGATAAAACCGGAAAAAGTTTTCTTTCCATCGTTTCCGGCGATGCCGAC
>JAKQWJ010000041.1 GCA_029562045.1 Spirochaetota bacterium
CGAAAAAATCCACGATCCCCGCTGCCTCCTAGGAAAAAAGGATGAGAAGGGCCACCAGGAAGCCCCAGAGACAGATCCCTTCCGCCAGTCCGATGTAGGGAAGCGCCTTTCCCGCCAGTTCGGGGTTTTCGCTCATGGCTCCCATGGCCGCCGCCCCGATCTGACCCACCGCGATCCCGCCGGCCACGCAGGAAACCCCCACGGAAACCGCCGCGGAGATCCATTTCCAGTGGATCATGGACGACTCCGCCCCTACCGCATCCGCGGCAAAGGCCATGCCCGCTCCCGCCGCCAGCAAACAGACCGTCAGCAACACGATTTTTCTGCTCATTATGGATCCTCCGTGAAAATTTTTAATGCCGCGGCGCGGAAAATTCGAAAGGCTTGAACTCCGTCCCGGTTTCGGTAAAAAACTTCGAAAAGAACTCGTAGTACTGCAGCCGTATCACCTGGATGGAAACGATGAGTCCCTCCAGCACGATGATCAGCGCGTTTCCCACTATGATCACCAGAAGACGAAGCAGACCTCCCCCGGGGAGGGAGGAGATCAGCTCCGCCATCTGAAAAACGATGAGGCTGAGGACCGCGTGGGACAGGGCGAAGGCCCCGACCCGGAGAAAGCTGACGGAGTTGGACACCAGGGAGGAGACCGACTCCATCACCTCCACCAGACCTTCCATGAGGAAGGGAAAGACCCCTTCCGCCAGAAGAGGACGCCGGCGGGATACCAGGTTGGACAGGGGCTCCCCCCAGAAGAGAAGCACCAGGGGCGCGATGAGAAAGACATAATCCACCGTTCCTGGCATGTGCCCCAGGGCCGCCCGCACCGCCACCCAGGCGGCATACCAGAAAAGGAAGGCCCCGACGATGCCGGTCTTGGCGAAGACGGCCCCCCGCCAATCCCTGACCTTGAAGCGGTTGTAGATGTTGATGAAAATCCCTATGGAGTTGATCAGAAAACCCACCCCCAGGGTGAAGCCGAAAAAGGCCACGAGCTTGGAAATGCCCCCCGAGGGCAGGAGGTGGATGAAGCGGTCCATGGGACGGCCCAGGAGGGTTTTCGTCAGGAAGCGGGTCAGCGGCACCAGGGCGTTTTCGTCGGCGAAGAAGGAGCCGTACAGGAAGCCGGTGCACATGCAGGCGGCCCCCACGGTGATGAAGATGGGGGCGTACTTCTTCCATTTCCGCAACGGAGCGAGGTTTCCCCTCTTCAGCGCCAGGCCGGCCAGGACACCCACGAACCCCTGGCCCACATCACCGAACATCACCGCGAAAAGCAGCACGAAGAACACCGACACCAGGGGGGTGGGGTCCAGGGTTCCGTAGAGGGGCGCGCCATAGGAGAAAACGATGTCGCTGAAGGCCCGGACGAAGGACCCGTGCCGCAGTTTGACGGGGATTTTCTTCCGTCCCCCCACGGAGGCTTCCACCTCCCCCGCGTCGTAGACCCGGATGGCTATCCTGCCTCCGGTGAGACTCTCCAGGTCCCGCAGGGTCTCCTCCTGCCGGTCCACCGGAAGCCAGCCCGACAGTTTGAAGGCCGATTCGGTGGACTGGAGGCTGTTTTTCAGCTCCTCCACCAGCATCCCGGCCTGGAGAACCGCGGCATACTCGCCGATCTTCTTCTCGTAGAGCCGGCGGAGGAGGGCCTTTTTCTCTTCCCAGCCCCGGATCTCCGCCCGGGTCTTTTCCAGCTCCTTTTCGATCCCCGCCACCACCTCCGGAGGCAGATCCACCACCTCTTTCGGGAAGGAGGATTCCTTGAAGCCCACCGCTTTCAGCTCCGTGTCCAGGGCGAACCGGCCCTTTTTGGATGAGGCCGCGAAGATGAGGCCCTTGTCGTCCAGTTCGATGATCAGGGCCCGGACCCCCAGGGCCTTCCGCAGCTCCGGGAGCAGTTCGGGCTTCAGTTTGCCGATCCGGTAGGTAAGGTATGTGACCGCCTCCAGCTCCCGCAGAGGGAGCCCCAGCCGGCGGAAAACCCCCACCTCCTCCAGAGTCCCCTGCAGCTGGAGCTGATACTCCTCCAGGCCCTTTCCCTGCTGCACCTTGTCCCCCACCCGGGAGAGCAGCTCCTCGATTTCGGCGATATCCCCGTCCCGGGGGATCCGGGCGGGCTCCGGATCGTCGGGAAGTTCCGGCATCCCCAGAAACCGGGCCGCCGCCTCCAGTTTGCCGAACAGGTCTTCAAACCGCTTCCGGATTTCCGGCCTGCCCTCCTCGATTCTGTCGGAGATCTGGATGCTCCGGGATCTCCCGAGATACTCCAGCACCGCGTCGATATCGGTTTTCAGAATGAGGAGGTCTATTTTTTTCATCCCCACGGAAAAGATCATAGCGTTCCCAATATCTCCGCCAGCCGCGCCGGAGGAATGCTCATCCTGATTCCCTCGGACACGCTGGTCACCAGGCCGGCCTCGTAG
>JAKQWJ010000056.1 GCA_029562045.1 Spirochaetota bacterium
TCTCCGGGACGGACCGGTTTCTGGAGTACCGGGGGATGGACCGGGAGTTGCCGGATCTCCGGGTTTTCATCGGGGGGGAAGCGGACCACCGCTACGCGTCCCGGGACGGCTCATTCCGTTTTCTGGACAGGGTGGCGCCCCGGACGGGCCTGAGCTTCCATGTCCGACGGGTCTCGCCGGTGGAGATGATCTCGTATCGAGCACGGAAAGGAGTTCTTCATGAAACAGGAGATTGAGGATATCAGCGATATCCTCGCCAAGGTGGACAAGGAATCCACGTACCGGAAGCTGGAAGGCCGGCACCATATGACGGTGGCCCTCATCGCCATCTCGTTTTCCCTTTTTCAGCTCTACACCGCCTCCTTCGGCCTTCTCCCCGCCCAGATCCAGCGCTCGGTCCACCTGACCTTCGTGCTCCTTCTGGTCTTCCTGCTCTACCCTCTGCGGAAGGGCTTCCGGCAGGTGCGGATACCCTGGTATGACATCCTTCTGGGGCTGGCGGGGGCCTACGCGGCCCTGTACATCACCATCAACTACGAGGGCATCGTGGACCGGGCCGGGGCCTTCACGACGATGGACATTTTCTTCGGGGCCATGGGCATCCTTCTGGTTCTGGAAGCCTGCCGGCGGGTGGTGGGCCTTCCCATCCTCATCATCGCCTGCTCCTTCATCGCCTACGCATTCCTGGGCCCCTACATGCCGGGCTTCCTGAACCACCGGGGCTACTCCTTCCGCCGGGTGGTGGGCCACCTGTACTTCACCACCGAGGGGATTCTGGGGACCCCCCTGGGAGTCAGCGCCACCTTCATCTTTCTTTTCATCCTGTTCGGATGTTTTCTCGAGAAGACCGGCATCGGCAAGTTTTTCATCGACATCGCCAACGCCATCGCGGGCTTCGCCTCCGGCGGGCCGGCCAAGGTGGCGGTCATCACCTCGGCCATGCTGGGAACCATCTCGGGCAGCAGCGTGTCCAACACCGTGGGTTCCGGGAGCTTCACCATCCCGATGATGAAGAAGCTGGGGTACAAGCCCGAGTTCGCCGCCGCCGTGGAGGCCGCCGCCTCCACCGGCGGGCAGATCATGCCTCCCATCATGGGGGCCGCCGCCTTCCTGATGTCCGAGACCCTGGGGATACCCTACATCCAGGTAGCCATGGCGGCCATCATTCCCGCCATCCTGTACTTCACCGGCATCTTCATCATGGTCCATCTGGAGGCGAAGAAACTCGGCCTGGGAGGGATGAAGAAGGAGGAGCTTCCCCGGATCGTCACGGTGCTGAAGGATCGGGGGCACCTGATCATCCCCCTCATCGTCATCATCTATTTCCTGGCCGAAGGGGCCACGCCGGTCAAGGCGGCCCTCTACGGGATCATCACCTCCATCCTGGCCAGCATGCTCCGCAAGTCCACCCGGATGAGCCTCCGGGACTTCGTGGACGCCCTGGAGACGGCGGGGCGCACCATCCTGGGGGTGGCCGCCGCCTGCGCCACCGCGGGGATCATCATCGGGGTGGTGACCCTCACCGGCCTGGGTCTGAAGATGGCCTCGGGGCTGATCTCGCTGGCGGGGGGCCGGATGCTCCCCACCCTGTTCTTCACGATGATATCCTCCCTCATCCTGGGCATGGGGGTGCCCACCACGGCGAACTACCTGATAACCGCCACCATAACCGCCCCGGCGGTTATCCAGCTGGGGGTCCCCATGCTGGCGGCCCACATGTTCACCTTCTACTTCGGCATCATCGCCGACATAACCCCTCCGGTGGCCCTGGCGGCCTACGCGGGTTCGGCCATAGCCAAGAGCAACCCCTTCAAGAGCGGAGTCATCGCCACGAAGCTGGCCATCGCCGCTTTCATCATCCCCTTCATCTTCGCCTACAGCCCGGCCATCCTGCTGATCGACACCTCGGTGCTGGAGGTGATCCAGATCATCGTCACGTCCCTGGTGGGGATGCTGGCCGTGGGGGCGGCCATGGAGGGTTATCTCCTGACCCTGGGCGGACCGGCGGACCGGATCCTCTTCTTCGCCGGCGGGCTCCTTCTCATCGTCCCCGGGCTGACCACCGACCTCATGGGGCTGGGGCTCATAACCGCGGCTGTCCTGCTGCAGGTGGCCAGGAAACGGAACCTGAAAAGGGCTCAGGGTTGAAACGGCCCGGCCGATTTTTCTCGGCCTCTTCAGCCCGGGCTGAATGAGCCGGACTGAATGGCCCGGACTGAATGGTCCGGGTTGAATGGTCCGGGTTGAATGGCCCGGGTTGAATGGTCCGGGCTGACAAGGCCCGGGTTGAATGGCCCGGGTTTAAAAACGGGTCGGGCCGCATCGGCCCGGGTTGAATGGCCCGGGCTGAATGGTCCGGGTTGAATGAGCCGGTTATTGAAAAACGGGTCGGGCCGCATCGGCCCGGGTTGAAAAACGGAACGGGCCGCATCGGCCCGGCCGCGCAGGGGTTGTATGGGATTGGCTCAATTTTTTTCCAAACTCGCATACTTTCTTTTTCTGGGGATACTGCTGGCGAACCTGTACCAGAAAAAGTTCGGCCCCCGGGGGCTGCGGAAAAGGCTCGCGGGCCTGTATCTGGGGGTTTCGGTTTTCATCGTTTTTCTCGCCTCCGGGGCCATCATCCACTCCCGGAGGATCTTCGGAGTGGAGCTGGACGACCGGCTGATACTCCCGGTGGCGGCCGCGACGGCCTGGTATGTCTACGCGAAGCGGGAGAAGACCCTCCCCTTCCGTTTCCGCTGCCAGGACTGCGGTGTCAGGCTGCCCTGGGAGAAGGCGCTCTTCATCGATTCGAACCTGTGCGCCCGCTGTGAGGATCGGCGGAAGAAGAACTAACGTTTCCTCCGGACTTTCCGGGTCCCGAAAAGATCGACGGCGATCAGGGTCGCCCCGGCGACGATGAAGATCGCCGGCCACCAGAGCACGACGAAACGGCGGAAACTCATTCCCACCAGGTTCAGGCTGAAGATCAGAAAGACCAGGGACAGCAGGATGATGCTGATGGACGGGATGACCATCCGGATCTTCGCCGCGCCCCGCTTCTTGAGCCCGAAGAAGAACAGCGACACCCCGGCGAAAAGCATGAACAGGGGCCAGAGGTGCCTGAAATCCGAGTCGAACACCCCGGCGTTCAGGGCCACCAGAAAGGCTCCCGCCAGGATGAGGAAAATGCCGGCGAAGACATTCTCTTCCCGCCCGTTCTTGAAATACACCCGGTACAGAAGAAACAATCCGGCGAACACCAAAAGGATCGGCCACAGCGAGAAGGTCCCCTCCACGATGCCGCTGGTTCGCAGAAGCAGGGAGACGCCGAAAATCGTGCTGACCGCTCCGGCGATGAGCAGTTTCCGGGGGACCCGCAGGACGATGCGCTTCATGACACCATGTTCTCTATGACCGCGTCGGCGAAACGGCCGGTGCCCACCGTCTGCGCCCCCTCGGTGAGCCGGGCGAAATCGTAGGTGAGGATTTTTTTTCCGATGGCCCCGACGATTCCCCGATGGATGAGTTCCGCCGCTTCCCGCCACCCCATGTATTCCAGCATCATCGCCCCCGACAGGATCACCGAACTGGGGTTCACCATGTCCCTGCCGGCGTACTTCGGGGCGGTCCCGTGGGTGGCCTCGAAGATCGCGTGGCCCGTGGCATAGTTGATGTTGGCCCCCGGGGCGATGCCGATGCCTCCCACCTGTGCGGCCAGGGCGTCGGAGATGTAATCGCCGTTGAGGTTCATCGTGGCGATGACGTCGAAGTCCCCGGGGCGGGTCAGGATCTGCTGCAGAAAGGCGTCGGCGATGGCGTCCTTTATCAGGACCTTCCCCGGCGGCGTCGGCGCTCCCGCCAGTTCCTCCTGGGTGACCACCAGGCCGGGGTACTCCCTCCGGGCCAGCTCGTAGCCCCAGGAACGGAAGGCCCCCTCGGTGTACTTCATGATGTTCCCTTTATGCACCAGGGTGAGGCTCTTTCTCCCCTGCCGCAGCGCATAGTCCAGCGCCGCCCGGATGAGCCTCTCGCTTCCACCCCGGCTGATGGGCTTGATGCCGATCCCCGAATCCTCCCGCAGCGTCCAGCCCAGCTCGCTTTTCAGAAAAGAGATGATTCCCAGGGCTTCCCGGGAGCCGGCGGCGGCTTCCAGGCCCGCGTAGACATCCTCGGTGTTTTCCCGGAAAACCACCATGTCCACCAGTTCGGGCCTGCGAACCGGGGACGGGATCCCGGGGAAGTAACGGACCGGCCGCAGGCAGACGTAGAGGTCCAGGTTCCTCCGGAGGGTCACGTTCAGGCTCCGGAAACCCTCCCCCACCGGGGTGGTCAGGGGGCCCTTGATGCCCACCAGATGCTCCTGGAAAGCCTCCTCCGTTTCCCGGGGCAGCCATTCCCCGAGGGTTTGGAAAGCCTTCTCTCCGGCCAGGACTTCCTTCCAGTGGATCCGTTTTTGCCCCCCATAGGCGCGGGCCACGGCGGCGTCGAAAACCCGAACCGAGGCCCGCCAGATGTCCGGACCGGTCCCGTCGCCCTGAATGTAGGGTATGATGGGCTCCTGGGGGACCTCCAGGCCTTTTTCCGTCATCCGAATCTTCCGCGTCATTCAGGTCTCCCGTTCCACTGGCATTTTCCGGAGTGTAGCAGAAGCCTTCCGGATTTTTCAATAGCGGGTCAGTCCATGGTCCTGAAGAACTTGTAGAAATCCTTCTCGATGGTTTTCAGGCCCGGCATGGGAAAGAACAGATGCTCCTCCTGGGCGGCGAACATGAAGCCGTGGCGGTACATCTTGGCGGGAATGCGGTCGAAGGGGCAGTCCAGAGACAGGCCCTTGTTGGTCTTGGTGGGGACCCGGCGGACCTCCT
>JAKQWJ010000070.1 GCA_029562045.1 Spirochaetota bacterium
GAAGCCGCCGAAACTTCCACCTCCGCCGAAGGAAGAGCCCCGGGACCCGGAACTGAAACCGCCGCTGCGGAAGGCCCCGGAGCCGAAACCGCCGCTGCGCCCGCCGCCGGAGCCGAAACCTCCGCTGCGGTGCCCCGGCGACGCCCCTCCCCGGGAGATCCATTGGGCAAGCCGTATGACGGAAACGAAAAAGAAAATGATCCCGCAAAAGAACAGGATAAGGGTCAACACGGCAATGACGGGACTGGCGGAAGCGGCCGTTGTGTCATGGGCTTTTACCGTTTCCGAATCGTCCGTGCCGGGTCCGTTTTCCGCCAGCGCCGCCGTCGCCAGAGCTTCGACGCCCCGGAGAAGCCCATCCCCGAAACGGCCCTCCCGGAAGGCGGGGAGGACTTCGTTATCCAGAATCCGGCCCGCCAGGCCGTCGGGGACGGCCCCCTCGAGGCCGTAGCCCACCTCGATTTTGACTCGCCGCTCCGCCATGGCCAGCACCAGAAGGACTCCGTTGTCCTTGCCCTTCTCCCCGATTCCCCAGGCCTGAAAGAGGTCCACCGCGTATTCTTCGATGCTCCCCGCCGGGGCAAAGCTGTCCACCACCGCCACGGCGATCTGGGCGCCGGTTTTCTCCTGCACCTCCGCCGCCAATTTCTCCATCTCTTCCGCCTGCGAGGGGGTCAGGACACCCACAAAGTCGTTGACGAAGCCCCGGGGCTGGGGCAGGGCCGTCAGGGCGACCGATAGAGAAGAAAGGAGGAGAGCGAGGGGGATGAGCCGTTTCATCGATCTTCTCCGTCGGGCATGGCGTCCACCGCCGCCGCCAGGGCCTTCAGGGCTTCCAGCAGCCGTCCGGCCAGATCCCCGGGAGGGATGCTTTCCCCCCCCCGCAGGCGGCCCAGGTCGGTGAAGGCGTCGGTCGGTATGCCGTACTCCCGGGCCACGAAAACGAGGGTCTCCCCGGGGTCCCGGGCCGCGGCGGCTCCCCGAAGCCCGGCGAGGCCGCGGAAAATCGCGTTGGGAACACCGGACCAGTTCCGCAGAAAACGCCCCAGGGCCCGTTCCCGGCCCTCGGCGGCGATGAGCATCTGCCGGAGGTCGTTCACCGCTCCCCGGAGCCGCTCCTCCAGCTGGTGACGCAGATTGGTCCGGGTGAGGGCGGGGAAGGCCGGGTCCGGTCCGTGGAGGACCCGGCGGGCCTCCGCCATGTCGGCATATTCCATGGGAAAGACATCGGCGGACCCCTGAAACTCCGGGACGCTCATGATGAGGGGCGTTATCCGGAAGCGGCGGATGAGCCTGCCCGCCTTTTTTCCGAAGAGGAAAAGCCGCTCCGGCCGGCTTCGTTCCAGAAGGATGAGGACGTTGAGGTCCGACACACCCCGGCGGTAGGCGCCCCGGGCGGCGCTCCCGTATAAAATGACCGAGGCGAGGTCCCCGGCGAAGACATCCTTCATCACGGACACCAGACGGGACAGGGGCTCCAGGACGGTCGATTCCTGATTTTTCGCCATGATCCGGCACCTCCCTATTGAAAGTAAAGTACCGAAGATGGGCGGAAAATTCAAGAAAATACCCTGTCTTGACATGTTTCCGTATTGCTGAGAAATTTACGGGTGCTTTTATAAGGAGGAGAGGAATGAAAAAGAAGGTTCTCCTGGCGCTCCTCTGCGCCGCCCTGGCGGCGGGGACGTCCGTCGCCCAGACCAACCTGGCCCTCAAATCGGCCCGGGAAACCTCGACCTATTACGCTTTCGCCGTGGGCATCGCCGATGCGGTGATGCAGGGGGCCCCGGGGGTCAACATCACCGTGGAGACCAGCGCGGGATCGGTGGAAAACGTCAAGATGGCCCGGATGCGGAAGGACTTCATGTTCACCTCGCCTCCGAACCTGGTGGGCTCCGCCCTGGCCGCCGAGGGACAGTTCAAGGAAGGGGGCTACGATAAGATCCGTTCTCTGTGGCCCATACCTGGGCTGGTGATGCACTGGGTGGTGCGGCAGGACAGCGGGGTGCAGAGCCTGGCGGATCTGGCGGGGAAACGCTTCGTCCCCGGCGGGGCCGGCTCCGCGGGGGAACAGATCACCCGGAAGGTCCTCGGCGCCGTGGGGGTGGAGGGCAAGGTGGAGCTTCTGACCATCGACCTCAGCGAGGGCGTCCCGGCGGTGCGGAACCGCCGGGCCGTGGGCTTCGGAACCTCCAGCACGCCGCCGGCTTCCATGATCCAGGAGATCGCCGCCACCATCCCCATGCGGTTCCTGGAACTCTCCGACGCGGATTACAGCAAGGTGAAGGACCTGTACACCCGGGCGACCCTCCCGGCGGGAATGTACCCGGGGATGGACAAGCCGGTGAAAACCGTCAGCCAGCCCGTGGCCCTGTACACCACCTCGGATCTTCCGGAGGAGACGGCCTACCGCCTGACCAAGGCCTTCTGGGCGGGGCGGGCGAAGTGGGAGGCCGTCCATCCGGCGATGAAGCTCATCACCATGGACGACGTCAACGCCATGGTGGCCCGGCTGCACCCCGGAGCCCTGCGTTACTACCAGGAAGCGGGCTTCGCCGTGGCCCCCGGTCTGCGCTAAGCCGGATCGATGTTTTTCCGACTTCTGTCGAAGGGGATCGTCCTGGTGGCGGTCCTCTTCGCCCTTTTCCAGTTCGTTCTTCCGGTGTACGCCTTTCTCCCGGCGCTGCAGGCCCGGGCCCTGCATCTGGCCTTCATGTTTTTCATGATCTTCATTCCCGGGGCCCTTCGGGCGGCGGCGGATAAAGGGGGAGTGAAAAAGCTGCGTCCGGCGGTTTTCCGGGACCTGCTGATGGGGGCCGCCGGCCTGGGGATAAGCCTCTACGTCTTTTTCGATTATTCCCGGATCTCGGACCAGTATGGGGTTCCCTCGGGGCCACTGCAGATCGCCGCGGCCCTGGTGCTGACGCTGCTCATTCTGGAGGCGGCCCGCCGGGAAATCCAGCCCACCCTGCCCCTCATCGCCCTGGCTTTTCTCGCCTACGCCCTCCTCGGCCACCTCATACCGGGGACCTTCGGACATCCCCGTTACGATCTGGCCACCCTGGCGGGCCAGCTTTTTCTTACCACCGCGGGGCTCTGGGGACTCCTGGTGGGAGTCAGCGTGGATGTCATCGCGATTTTCGTTTTTTTCGGGGCCCTCATGTTCGCCACCGGAGGGGGCTCGGGTTTCATGCGCCTGTCCATCCGGCTGGCGGGGCGGTTCTCCGGCGGGCCCGCGAAGGTCGCCACCATCGCCAGCGCTCTCTTCGGGTCCATTTCGGGGAGCGCCAGCGCCAACGTGGCCACCACCGGGGCCTTCACCATACCGATGATGAAGCGCCTCAGGTACAAACCCGAGATGGCGGCGGCGGTGGAGGCCGCGGCCAGCACCGGCGGCCAGATCATGCCCCCCATCATGGGGGCCGGGGCCTTCGTCCTGGCGGAACTCACCG
>JAKQWJ010000079.1 GCA_029562045.1 Spirochaetota bacterium
CTCACCCTCGCCCTGCATGCCATCGCGGAAGCCCAGAAAAAGAAGGGCATCGCCGCCTTCATCGACGCCGAGCATGCCCTGGACCCCGCCTACGCCAAGGGTCTGGGAGTCAATATCGACGAGCTCTGGGTGTCCCAGCCCGACACGGGAGAGCAGGCCCTGGAAATCGCTGAATCCCTGGTGCGCTCCGGCGCGGTGGACATCATCGTCGTGGACTCCGTGGCTGCCCTGACCCCCCAGGCGGAGATCGAGGGCGACATGGGAGACTCCCATATGGGGCTGCAGGCCCGGCTCATGAGCCAGGCTCTGCGGAAACTCACCGGGACCATATCCAAATCCGGCGCCTGCCTGATCTTCATCAATCAGATCCGGATGAAGATCGGGGTCATGTTCGGCAACCCCGAAACCACCACGGGGGGGAACGCCCTGAAGTTCTACTCCTCCATGCGGCTGGAGGTGCGGAAGATAGAAACCATCACCCGGAGCAACGAGGACGACGCGGTGGGCAACAAGGTCCGGGTCAAGGTGGTGAAGAACAAGGTGGCGCCCCCCTTCCGGAAGGTGGAGCTGGAAATCGTCTTCGGCAAGGGAATCTCCGCCACCTCCAGCCTGCTGGACGCGGCCATCAAATACAATCTCATCGAAAAAAGCGGAAGCTGGTACTCCTACGGCACGGAACGGATAGGGCAGGGCAGGGACAACGCCAAGGATTTTCTCACCGCCAACCCCGCGGTGGCCGCTGAGATGGAAGAAAAGCTGCGGGCCGTCATTTTCCCCCCCCGTTTCCGGAAGGAGGAGAACAGGGCCGAAACCCCGGAAGCTGAAAGGGCGGGGACGAAGCCGGCGGAATCGAAGCCGGCGGAGCCGAAACCGGCGACAAGAAGCGCGGAGGGGAAAAAAACTCCCGGGGGCGAACTCATCTACTGACTTGATTCGGCCGCCTCTTTTGGATATAATCTCCCATCCTCATGGAAGAAACTCAAACGGCGGGGAGTCGGCATTTTCATATAGGACATTTCGACGGTCCTCTGGATCTGCTTCTTTTCCTTATCCGGAAAAATGAGATAAACATCTACGATATTCCCATTTCCCGGATAACCGAGCAGTATCTGGAATATCTCAGTCTCGCCGTCAAGACGGACCTGGAAAACCTGACGGAATTCCATCTCATGGCGGCGACCCTTCTGTACGTGAAATCCCGCATGCTGCTGCCGGTGGAGGTGGACCTCTCCGACGAGTTCGAGGACCCCCGGCGGGAACTGGTGGACAAGCTCATCGAGTATCAGAAGATCCGGAAACTCTCGGAGATGATGGGGGAAAAGGAGCGGGAGGCGGAGTGGCTCATCGAGAGGAAGAACCGGCAGCGCATACTGCCTTTCGCCGACGACGAGATGTGGACCCGCATGGAAGTCTGGGACCTGCTCCGGACCTTCTCCGGCATAATGGCGGGCCTGTCCGCGGAGAGGGTCATCGACCTCTACGAGGAGGTCTCGGTAAACGAGAAGATCAGTCTGGTGCACGAATTCCTGGAGGAGAAGAGGGAGTTTCTCTTCACCGATCTCATCGTCAGGCCCGATTCCATCATGGATGTGATATGCGCATTCCTCGCGGTGCTGGAGCTGGTCAAGACCAAGAGGATCAGGATTTTTCAAAACAAACTCTTCGGCGACATCCGCATCGTCGCCGACGATACGAGGCGGGAGGATGAAGCTGGACAGGGAAACGGCCTTGATAGAAGCCATTCTATTTCTTGAAACGGACCCGATGGACGAAAAGACCCTCAGCAGGATTTCCGGTTTGCCCAAAGAGGGGGTGGAAAAAATTCTCTCCCTTCTGCGGGAACGCTATGCCGCCGAGGACCACGGAATGGAGCTTCTGATGATGGGGGGAGGGTATCTTTTTTCCCCGAAACGGGAACTCTGGGAACAGCTCAAGGACCGCTACGGCAGGAAAAACGACAGCCGTCTGAGCAGGGCGGCAATGGAAACCCTTTCCATCGTGGCCTATTCCCAGCCCGTGACCCGGGGCGAGATCGAAAACATCCGGGGGGTCGCCGCGGACAACATGATCAAGCTCCTGTTGTCCCGCAACCTGATCAGGGAAGTGGGAAAGAAAGACGCCCCGGGAAAACCGGTCCAGTACGGGACGACGAGGGAATTTCTCACGCTTTTCCGTCTCGGCAGCATAGCGGATCTGCCCAGGCTGGACGAACAGGAAAGCGAAAGGTTTGAACTGAATGGATGATGCAAAAAAGAAGCGAAGAGTCAAGAAAGGGGAACAGGACCGGGAGGGGGAGACCAAACCGGTCCGGCTCCACGTTTTCCTGTCCCGGGCGGGGATCGCCTCCCGGAGAAAGTGCGAAGAGTTCATCGCCGCCGGGCTGGTGACGGTCAACGGCAGGGTTGTCCTGGAACAGGGCTTCAAGGTCGACGCGGAGGATCAGGTGTCCTTCCGGAACCGACGGGTCTACCCGACCCGGAGGGTTCTGTACATCGCCCTGAACAAGCCCCCGAAATACCTGAGCACCAACAGCGATCCCGAGGGTCGGCCCATCGCCCTGGACCTGATAAAGCCCGTGGTGGACATCCGGCTCTACCCCGTGGGACGGCTGGACTTTCTCTCCTCGGGTCTGCTGTTTTTCACCAACGACGGTGAGTTCGCCCGACGGGTCTCCCACCCCTCGTCCCGGGTGGAAAAGGAGTATCTGGTGGAGACAAAGCGGGAGATACCCGAAACCTTCCTCACCGAGTACCGGAAGGGAATCAGCGTGGAAGGGGAGTTGTACCGGCTGAAGTCCTTCCGGATCCAGTCGCCCACCTCGGCGGTGCTGGTGCTGGAGGAAGGGAAGAACCGCGAAATTCGAAAAGTTTTCGCGTCCCGGGGATTGTACCCCAAGCGGATACACCGGACCCGGATAGGCTCGGTTACCGTCAAGGGCCTGGCCCCGGGGAAGTTCAGAAATCTGACCGCGAAGGAAGTGGCTTCCTTCGCTGAAGGAAGGTGAGTCATGGTAATCGCTATCGACGGTCCCGCGGGGGTGGGAAAAAGCACGGTGGCCAGAAAAGTGGCGGAACTCGGCGGCTTATCATTTCTCAATTCCGGCAATTTCTACCGGGCCATCACCTGGAAGGCCATATCGGAAGGAGTCCCGCTGGACGATCCGGGGGCCATCGTCGGGATAGCCCAGGCCATCGATCTGCGGATGGAGGGAGACCGGCTTCTGGTGGACGGGGTGGAGCGGGACGCGGAGCTGCACACCGACGCGGTGGACCGGTGGGTGGCCCGACATTCGGCCCTGGTCCCCCTCCGGCGGGAAGTGAACCGCCGGCTCCGGGAGGTGGCGAAAAACCGGGACGTGGTCATGGAGGGACGGGATATCGCCACCGTGGTGTTTCCCGACGCGGAGGTCAAGGTTTACCTGGACGCCACGGTGGAGGCCCGGGCCCTCCGGAGATACCGGCAGGGAACCAGCGACCTGTCGCTGGGGGAGATCGCCGAAACCATCCGCCAACGGGACGAAATCGACAGGAACAAGGAGGAGGGGAGCCTCCGGATCGCCGAGGGAGCCCTCCATCTCGATACCTCGGACTTGACGATAGAAGAAGTTTGTGCGAAAGTACTCCAGATAATCCCACCCCCGCGGATGAAGAACACCAGCAGGAGTCAGGTAAATACCATGGTAGAGAATGAACAAAAATCGACAGAACACCCCTCCGCGCCGCTGCAGGAAGAACTCCAGGAACAATATCTGAAGAACCTCGACGATCTCGTGGAAGGACAGCTCGTCGACGGGACCATCGTGCAAGTCGGCCCGGAAAACGTGTACCTTGATGTGGGGTACAAATCCGAGGGGAAGATTCCCTTGAGCGAGTTTCAGACGGTCCCGAAGACCGGAGACGTCGTCCAGGTCGTTCTGATGAAAAAGGAAAACCGGGCCGGCGAGGTCATCGTTTCCAAACAGAAGGCGGACGAGAAACTCTTCTGGAAAAGGCTCCGGACAGCCTTCCAGGAGCATCTTCCCATCGAAGGCAAGGTCGCCAAAACCATCAAGGGCGGTTTCGAAATCGCCCTGGGTTTCGGAATAACCGGGTTCAATCCCATCTCGAAAATGGATCTGCAGCGGGTGGAAGATCCCGAAAAATATGTGGGACTGGAAACGAAGTTTCTGGTGGAGCGGATTTACAACGAGAACCGGGTCAACATCATTCTGTCCCGGAGAAACTGGCTGGAGGAGGAAGTCACCCGGAAGCGGGACGAGTTCTTCCGGACCGTCCAGATCGGGGACGAGGTGGACGGGGTGGTGAAGAGTTTCACCTCCTTCGGCGCTTTCATCGATCTCGGGGGCTTCGACGGCCTTCTGCACATCAACGACATGAGCTGGGGGCACGTGACGCGGCCCAAGGACTACGTCAAAAAGGGCGAGACCATCCGGCTCAAGGTCATCCGGCTGGAGCCGGAGCAGCAGAAGATCAACCTGTCTCTGAAGCATTTTCAGGAAGACCCCTGGACGAGCTTCGAACAGAAGTTCCAGGTGGGGGATGTGGTCCGGGGCCGGGTCACCAAACTGGCGGACTTCGGAGCCTTCATCGAGATCGAGGAGGGGATCGAGGGGCTGGCCCATATCTCGGAGTTCTCCTGGGTCAAGAGAATCAACCACCCCAAGGAAGTGCTGCAGGTGGGAGACGAGGTGGAGACCAAGATCCTGGGCTACGACCTGCAGGGGGGGAGGATCTCCCTGGGGCTCAAGCAGGTGCTTCCCAACCCCTGGGAGGAGCTGGAAAGCCGGTATCCCGTGGGCATGCGGCTCGTCGGCCGGGTGCGAAAAATCACCAACGCCGGAGCCTTCATCGAGATCGAGGAGGGGATCGACGGTTTTCTGCATGCCAACGACCTCTCCTGGACCAAGAAAATCCGGAACCCCGGCTCGGTCCTGAAGCAGGACGAGGAGGTGGAGGTCATCGTTCTGGAGGTCAACCTGGAGGAGCGGAATATCCGGCTCGGGGTAAAACAGCTTTCGGAGGATCCCTGGATCTCGCTGAAGAAGGCCTTCCCCGAACGGAGCCAGATCGAGGGGGAGATAACCAACATCACCGAGTTCTGCCTCTTCGTCCGGGTGCAGGGCGGGATCGAAGGCCTGGTCAACAAGGCGAACATAACCGAACACCCCGGGGACGACCCGGACGAGGCGATGAAGAAGTTCCAGGTGGGCGATAAAATCAGGGCCGTCGTGCTGGAGGTCAACCCGGGAAGGCAGAAACTGGCCCTCTCGATCCGGGAACTGCGCAAAAAGCAGCAGCGGGAAGAGCTGAAAAAATACATTCACGACGAGGATAGCGAATCCACCTTTACCTTGGGGGATTTTCTCAAGGATAAAGAGAATTCCTGACGGCTCCCGTCGGCAGAGAGATGTTCAAATCGAGAATCGACCCGAAAAAATTCGAAACCTTGATCGAGATCACCAATCTCATTAATTCGAACTATACGGATGTTCGGGTCCTTCTCACGGAAATCCTCGAATCCGCCACCCGGCTCGTCGGGGGCGAAGCGTCCTCCCTTCTTCTGGTGGATCAGGGGAGCAACAAGCTGTATTTCGAAATAGCCCTGGGCTCCAAGGGGACGGATGTCAAGAAGTTCTCCCTGAACATGGGGGAGGGGATCGCGGGCTGGGTGGCGGAGCACAACACCCCCCTGCTGGTGGCGGATGTGGACAAGGATCCCCGGTTCTTCGCGGATATCAGCAAGAAAATCCGCTTTCCCACCACCTCCATTCTGGCGGTTCCCATGAGGGTGAACGACCGCTGTGTGGGAGTCATCGAACTGGTGAACAAGAAAGACGGCGGAACATTCACCCAGGAAGACCTGGAGTGGGCCGAAATTTTTTCCACCCAGGCCGCCATAACCCTGCAGAACGCCCGGAGTTTTCAGAAGGCCCGGGACGAGATCGGGCGCCTGCGGGACCAGGTGGCCGGGGGAGGGGGCTTTCACAGCTTCATCGGCTCCAGCAGGGTGATACAGGAAAAACTGGAGATCGTCCGCCGGGTGGCGGCGGCGGATTCCACCGTTCTCCTGCTGGGAGAGAGCGGGGTGGGGAAGGAGCTCTTCGCCGAACAGATCCACCTGCACAGCCGCAGACGGGACAAGCCTTTCATCCGGGTCAGTTGCGCCGCCCTTCCCGAGGCCCTGCTGGAGAGCGAGCTTTTCGGCCACGTCAAGGGGGCCTTCACCGACGCGGGAGGGGCCAGGCTGGGACGGTTTTCCCTGGCCGACGGGGGGACCATTTTTCTTGACGAGATCGGTGAGCTTCCCCTGTCTCTGCAGTCCAAGCTGTTGAGGGTCCTTCAGAGCAGAACCTTCGAAAAGGTGGGCTCCAGTGAAACGGTCACCGTGGATGCCCGCATCGTCGCCGCCACCAACCGGGACATCGAAAAGGCCGTCGCGGCGGGAACCTTCCGGAGCGACCTGTATTACCGCCTCAACGTTCTCCCCCTCCTCATCCCTCCTCTGCGGGAGCGGACCGAGGACATCGGGGAGCTGGCGCGTTTTTTCCTGGAGCGTTTCAACCGGGAAACCAACAAACAGATCCGGGGTTTCTCCGACGAGGCCATGGAGGCGATGCACGCCTACTCCTGGCCGGGAAACGTCCGGGAGCTGGAAAACGCCGTGGAGCGGGCGGTGGTCATGGCCCGGGGGGACAGCATCGCGGTGGAGGACCTACTCCTTCCGGGCTTGGGGGGCGGCTCTTCCGACGTTTTTTCCGGCAAACCCCTCCGGGAAGCCCTGAACCTCTTCAAAAAACGGTTCCTCACCGCTACACTGCAAAAACACCGGTGGAATCAGACCGCCGCAGCCCGGGAACTGGGCATACAGCGGACATATCTGACAAAACTTATAAAGGATCTGGAAATTTTCAGGTAAGGAGCGCCTCCATGGCAGCAGAGAGAAGCATCGGGACCGCGGAAAAAACCGGTTTCATCGAAAAAACGGCGGAATTCATACATAAAAACCGCGGGAAAATGATCGTCGGCCTGGCCGTCGTCGCCGTGGTGGTGGTGGGCATGGTCGTCTACGCGGAAATCCGCAAGTCCGCCGTGGAAAAATCCACCATCCTGGTGGAGGAGGTGGAGACGATCTTCCACGATTACCTGTCCCTGGACAAGGAGAACGGCGAAGCGCGGCAGGCGAAAGACGCGGAGCTGGCGTCGGCGGCGGACACGGTTCTGCGGCGTTACCCCCGGACCTACGCGGCGGCCCGGACCCTGTTCATCCTGGGGGACCTGGCGTTTCAGAAAAAAGAGTGGGAGAAGGCCGCCGAAACCTGGACCGGCATGGCGGAGAAGTCCCCCCGGAGCCATCTGGCCCCTATAGCTCTCCTCAACGCCGCCGCGGCCTGGGAGGAGAACGGCGCGCCGAAGAAGGCCCTGCAGTCTCTGGAGAAGATCCTCGCCGGTTACCGGGCGAGCTTTCCGGAGATTCCCCGGGTCCTTTTCTCCCTGGGCAGGCTGTCGGAAAAAACGGGAGCCCGGGAAAAGGCCGCGGCGTATTACAACCAGCTCATCGACGGCTATCCCGGCGGCAGCTGGGCGAACCTCGCCCGAAGCCGTGTCATCGCGTTGCAGGTAAAGGAACGAACAAAAAAATAATATCTCCGGAGGGGTCATGGCGGCGAAAAAACTCAGGTCGAAAATCTTCGAAACCCGGAATTTCGGGTTTGTCATCGGGGCCGCCGTCATCCTGATCCTCCTGGCCCTCCAGAACTTCACCCTGATTCCCGAGCGTCTGGAGCTGAAGGCGCTGGACATGCACTTCAATCTGAAGGAGGCGGTTCGGGGGAGAAGCGAGCAGGAGGGGGTGGTCTTCGAGGAGAGGAACCCCGACATTTCGCCGGACATCCTGATCGTGGGGGTGGATTTCAACAGTCTCAGCCGTTTCGGCAAGTGGCCCTTCCCCCGGTACCGGCATGCCAATCTGCTGGACGCTTTCGCCCGGATCCGGAACGGCAACGAGAGGGAGCGGGCCGTCTTTCTGGACCTCTTCTTCATCGAGCCAGACGAAAAAGCCTACGACGACGCGATCCTCGTGGAGAGCATCCGGAATCATGGCCGGGTCTTTCTGGAAACGGTCCTGGAGCTGAACCCGCCGCCGGCGGGGCTGGAAGGGGAATTCTTCGGCCGGCAGAACGCCCTCTACGGCGCCTTCGGTTCGCCGGAAAACATCCGGGGCCCCTGGGACGGAGTGTACCCCTATTTCGGCCTGCAGCCCCCCCTGAAGCCTTACGGTCTCGCCGCCAGGGGTTACGGGCACGCGAACTACCTGGACGATTACGACAAGGTCTACCGCCGGCAGGGTCTGGTGGCCCGGTCCTCGGAACTGGTGGAAACCCTGCGTTTCGACGAACTGACACCGGACTATCCCCTTCGGCGGGAGGAGCACGAATGGCTGGGCTGGTTCGACACCCATGGGGGTGAACATGCGGTTCCGCACCCCGTGACCGCCGAGGTCCTGAGGAAGCTGGGCGCCGAGCTGGAGGCCAGGGCCCCCCGGAAGGGGGAAGACACCGACGGCGACGGCAAGCCCGACGCCTTCCACTATGTCATCCGGAAATACCGGGATCACTTCGTCCCGTCGATAACCCTGTCTCTGGCGCTGGAGTACTTCAACAAGAGCTTCTCCGATCTGGAGGTGGTCATCGGGAAGCATATCAGGATCCCTGAGCCGCAGCGTTTCGACCGGAGCAGCGGCTCCTGGGAGCCCTACCGCCTGGAGGTGAAGCCTCCCCGCTACGACGGTCAGGGAAAGGAGATCACCCCCGGGCAGTACCGGGAACTGAAGGAGATCCTCATCCCCATAGACCGGAACGGCGAAATGCTGGTCAACTACATGGGGGTCCCGTCCACCGCCGCCCCGGGAGGGCATCAGACCTTCCCGGTGCGCTCCTACGCCGAATACGCCTCCCGAGTCCCCGGACTGGACCCCGAAACCTGGCCCCGAACCATGGCCCTGGGCAACAAGATCGTCATGGTGGGGCCCTTTACCGAAGGCATGGCGGCGGACCAGAAACCGACCCCCTTCGGGCTCATGTACGGCGTGGAGATCCATGCCAACGCCCTGAACACGATCCTGATGAACAGGTTCCTCAGCTATGCGCCCCCGGCCCTGAACACCGCGATCCTGCTGCTTCTGGTGTTTGTCATCGCCTTCATCGCCTCCCGGCTATCCACGGTCTGGTCCTTCGTCGCCGCCGCGGGCACGGTTTTTCTGTTTTTTCTGGCCACCACCATCATTTTCGATAAAAGAGCCTTCATCCTGAATTTCACCAGTCCCGCTCTGGGGGTGATGGTGGCCTTCGTCTCCGTGGTGGTCTATCGGGCCATGACGGAGGAGAAGGACAAGAGGCGGATCCGGGAGATGTTCGGGAAGTACGTCAGCCCCAAGGTGGTGGATCAGATTCTGGCCCACCCGCCGGAGCTGGGGGGGGTGGACAAGGAGCTGACGGTGCTTTTTTCCGATGTCCGGGGCTTCACCACCCTGTCCGAGAGCATGACCCCCCAGGAGCTGGTGAACCATCTCAACGTCTACCTCACCGCCATGACGGACCTCATCCTGGAATATCGGGGAACCCTGGACAAGTACGTGGGGGACGAAATCATGTGTTTCTGGGGCGCCCCGCTGCCCCAGGCGGACCATGCCATCCTGGCCTGCAAATGCGCCCTGCGGCAGATGCAGGTTCTGGCGGAGCTGAACGCCCGGTGGCCCCGGGAGAGGCGGATGGACATCGGCATCGGGATAAACTCCGGGATCATGACCGTGGGCAACATGGGCTCCCTGGGCCGGATGAACTACACCCTCATGGGGGACAACGTCAACCTGGGGGCGCGGCTGGAGGGAACCAACAAGCAGTACGCCACCAACATCATCATCAGCGAGTACACCTACGGGCTGGTCAAGGATCAGGTGGTGGCCCGGGAGCTGGACAATATCCGGGTGAAAGGAAAGAACCGGCCGGTGGTGATTTACGAACTTCTGGATGTGGTGGATGGGCTGGAGGCCCCGAAAGACGAGGTTCATGGGAAAACCCGCGGAAAGTAGGGCATGGCCGCTTCTTCTGGGACTTGCGTTTCTCGCCCTGTCCGCCTGCGGTCTGGAAAGGCTGGTCTACCTGGCCCCGATAACCGAATTCGAAGGCGGGTACCCGTCGCCCAACAAGTTCACCTTGTACCACAACACCGACAACGACGCCCCGGAGTTTCTGGGCTATGAACTGTTCTACAAGTTCTACGACGCCGACTCCGGCACTCTGGAACAGGATTTTTCCGCCGACCGGACTTACTTCTACGAAAGGTATATCGGCAGCTACAGCGCCATAACGGGAAGAGGTTTTTTCCGGGCGAGGGAAAACGATGTGAGGCCGCTCCTCCCGTTCAATCATACCGAAACCATAAGACGGAAGATGGAGATTGATTTTGTGGATCTTACCTTGCCCAACCCCACGGTCCCGGCGCTGGAAATCTCCGTGTACGATGACCACCCGGGGACCAACGTAACCCGGCAATTCATCCTGAAGCGGGATGCGGAGGTGGTGGAGGCCGGAGTAACCAGGCTGAAGGATTTCCTCCCCGGGGAAATCCTCCCGGGAGACAGGGATACGGCCGGCCTGCCGCCCGGTTTCAACCAGCCGGGCAGGGAGCTGGTGGTGTCCCTCTGCGTCGCGGCCTATGGAAGGAACATCGACGGCGGGCCTCTGTTCAGCGAAGTCGTTTTTTTGAATTATGACTGGACTAACGCCATGAGACTGCGGTTTTGACAATTATCGGAGAAAGGATGTCATTATGTCCACTTTTTATTTCACCTTCGGGCTTACCTACATACTGATCGGCTTCTGTGCCGCCATGGTCTTTCATTACGGTTTCAAAAAGTCCTTTCTGGGAAAACTCTGGGGAGGCGTCGCGGTGGGAGTGGCGGGATCGTTCATCGGGGGCTTCGCCGATCAGTTCCTGGGGGATCTCATCTACCGGCTCACGCATCTTTTCGGCTCCATCAACATCTTTCCGCCGCTTTTTTCGGCGCTCTTTTTTCTCTGGCTCTTCCACAGGATCAGCAGCGCTCCCGACGATTACTAATGACTTCCCAGAGGTTCCCTGGACCCTGACGATTGATTATTACTACCCTGTGGTTTCCCGGGCCCGGCGAAAGAAGCCGGCGAAAAAGGCCGGCCAAGAAGGCCGGGGCGGGCCGTTCGGCGGGATGCGAAAAGAAGGCCCGGCACACCGGTAGGCATCCGGAACGCCCCGCCCCCGCCTCGCCGCATAACTACCGATAAGGAATATTCTGTCTACCAGAAGGGATTTCCCGGTCAGGCTGCCCCCGCCGTCCGGGCCGCAGTCTGCCGGATGATCGCCGCACCGAGTCCCGTCGGCTGCGTCTCCGGTAGCGGCCCCCTGTGGCGACCCTACTCCAGAAAGGTTTCCGTTTTCCGCACCTGGTACGCGCCGGTGGCAAGAGGGCCGACGAACTCGCGGAACAAGGACACGAAACCCCTGCCGTTCCCGCCGGCGGCATGAACCACCCGAAGCTCGCAGGCGTTTCTTTCCCGGATACCCAGACCGGGTATTTCTTTCAGTTTGGGGAGGATATCCTCCAGGTCCTCCTCGGTCCGGAAGGATACGATATAAGCGCCTCCGGCGTACCGTGACATCAGGGAGCGGGGTTTTTTCTCACCCTCCCGGTACGAAAGAACTTCCACCGCCCCGACACGGAGCCCCTGGGGAAGCGCGGGGTTGATCTTCTCTCTGACGCGATCGGGATTTACGGGAGTCTCGCTGTCAAAGGAGAACACCTCGTCCTCCGAGGGCATCCCCACCGGCAGGGGCTGGGCGAACTCCATGACCGGCTTGGGGTTGAATCCTTCGGTGAAGCGGGGCCTGTAGCCCGCCCGCAGAAGGCTCCGCTCCATCACCGACAGAAGCCCCAGATGGGGAAGATAGGCGGCCTTTCCGGTCTTGGCGAAGCGGCAGAGTACCCGGTGGAAGGTCCTTTTATCGCCGGCTCCAGCCGGGAGAAGAAAGCCGGCGGCATCGGGGGCCGGATCTCCACCGCCTTTTTCAGCGGCGCCGGACCCGGCAGCCGGTGCGCCGTCGGGCGGCGGCACAGGCCCGGACCCGGAACCCGCCTCCCCTTCCCCCTCGGAGACGGGCCAGGGAGGGAACCGGCTGCCGTCCACCGGCTTCCGTCGGGGGCCGCAGATCCCGCAGGCATGGTCGCAGGGGTCGTCGCAGGCCCCGGTGAGGGCCTGTTCCCCGTGTTTCCTGAGCTCCTCCCGGAGGAACCTGGTGGAAACCCCCAGCCGCACCTGGTCCTGCCACGGCAGCGGCTCGTCCGGATGCCGGGGGGCGCAGGTGGCGGATTCCACATCCCAGGGGGCCTCGGCGAGGACCGCGCGCCAGACCCCCGCGGAGGGCCGGTCCTCCCAGGAGTCGAACCGGGCGCCCCGCCGGTGGGCGTCGATGATGAGCTCCCCCACCCGGCCGTCCCCCCGGGCGATGACTCCTTCCAGGAAGCTCCGGAAGGGAGAGTGATAGCTTATCTTGATCCCCGGATGCCGGGACAGGAGCCTTTTCAGGGTCTGGATCTTTTCCAGGGCCTGGGCTTCGGTGAGCTGGAAGGACCACTGGTAGGGGGTGTGGGGCTTGGGGATGAAGGTCCCCAGATTCACGTGGAGACGGAAGCCCGTGGCCTCGTGCAGCGACGCCACGAAGGCGGCGATTTCGCCGGCCTCGTCGTAGTCCTGGTCGAAAGGCAGGCCGATCATGAAATACAGTTTCGCCGACCTCCACCCCAGACTCTTCGCTTCCCTGAGGACGGCGATGATCTTTTCCGCCCCGGCCTGCTTGTTCAAGGCCCTCTGGAAACCGGGGTCCGGGGTTTCCACCGCAAAGGTCAGGCCGCTCTTCCGGGTGGACGAAATCTCCGACAGGAGGCTCAGGCCGAAGGTTTCCAGGTGCAGACTGGGAAGGGAGAAGGAGACGCCGTCACCCTTGTGGAGAGAGTTGAAATGCCTGACGAGCCCGGTGAGGTCGGGGTAGTCGCCGCTGGACAGGGAGGACAGAGTGATTTCCCGGTAGCCTTTCCGGTGGACCAGTATTTCCGTTTCCTCCGCTATCCGGGCAGGTTCCTTAACCCGGTAGGGGCGATAGAGGATGCCCGCATGGCAGAAACGGCAGCCGTGGGGGCATCCCCGCATGATCTCCACCACCCCGTGATCCTGGACGGTGCGGACACTGGGGACGGGGAAAAAGACCCCCGGAGAGACGGAGCCGGAGAAGGAATCCCAGACCGCCCGACGGGCGGGTTCCCGGATCCCGGAATACCAGAAATGAGTATTCTTTTTTATACATTCCAACAAAAATTCTCTGCTTCGTCCCTTTTTTTTCTCCTCCGCCAGCCGGAGAATCAGCGCGGGAAGCTCCCCCTCCGCCTCGCCGATGAAGACCGCATCGATGAAAGCCCCGTAGGGCAAGGGGTTCGTGGCGGCGGGACCGCCGGCGATGACGATGGGATCTTCGGGCCCCCGCCGATGGTTCCGCAGCGGAATCCCCCCGGTTTCCAGCACCGTCAGAACGTTGGTGGCGCAGAGTTCGTAACTCAGGGTAAAGGCCACGAGATCGAAACGGTTCAGGGGGGTGCCGCTTTCCAGCCCGTAAAGGGGGATGTCCTTTTCCCTGAGAAGAGCTTCGAAATCTTCGGCGGGGGCGAAGACCCGCTCGCAGGCCACACCATCCAGGGAGTTGATGAGCCCGTAGAGGATGGCCACCGCCTGGTTGGACATGCCGATCTCGTAGAGATCGGGGTAGCAGACCGCCACGCGGAAATCGGCCTGGGGTTTATGGACCCCGCCGTATTCTCCCCCCAGATACCGGGCGGGGTTCTCTATGTCCGCAAGCCCGGGGGCCAGATCTTTTTCGGGAACGATTTTCATGAAACCTCAGAACTTGTAGCGCCGGATATAGAAATTCATCAGAATCCCGACGGAAATCAGCACCGTCCACAGGGAGGAGCCGCCGTAGGACAGGAAAAACAGGGGTATCCCCGTGATGGGCATGAAACCGATGGCCATCCCCACATTGACGGCAAAGTGGAAGAAAATCATCCCCACGATGCCCGCGGCGGTGATGGACGCGAACCGGTCCTTGGTGTTTCTGATGATCAGCATTCCCCGGCCCAGGATGACCAGGAAGAGGCCGAAGACCGCCAGAACCCCCGCGAAGCCCCACTCCTCGGAGAGGATGGAAAAAATGAAATCCGTGTTCTGCTGGGGAATATAGCGGTAGTGACTCTGGGTCCCCCGGAGGAAACCCTTCCCCCAGAGCCCTCCGGAACCCACGGCGGTGACGGACTGGATGATGTTCCAGCCCGCGCCCCGGGGATCCACGCTGGGGTTGAGGAAGACGATGAGCCGCATCACCTGGTATTCCTTCAGCATGCTGCGGAAAATCGCGGATCCCGCCAGCGCCAGGAGGACTATCAGGGTGGCATAGGCCATCCAATAGAAGTATTCTTTTTTCACCGACAGGAAGCCCCCGACGGAAACGACGAAAACGACGAAGATCGTCCCCAGCAGGTACAGGGAAAGGCTGCGGTCCGTCAGCAGACTCAAGGCGGGGATCTCCTGTCCCGCCAGATAGGTTTCGTAGGGGGGCAGGATCGTGAAAAAAATCAGCAGGAGGCCGGTGGCCACAAAGAACGCCAGATGCCGGATGTCCGCCCCGGCGATGAAAAGCATGAAGATGAAAATGGGGATGAAGACCGCGGCGGTGCCCAGATCCGGCTGCAGCAGAATGAGCCCCATGGGCAGGAGAACGATTCCCAGGGACAGCAGAAAGTAACCCAGCCGGCTTATCTGGGCCTGCTTCCGCTCCAGAAAGCGGGCGAGAAACAGGATAGTCGTGACCTTGCTGAACTCCGAGGGCTGAATGCCCAGTTCCCAGATCCCGATCCAGGATTTCGCCCCGTTCACGACCCGCCCGAACAGCAGGGTGAGCAGCAGCACGCCCAGGAAAAAAACGTAGAGCCGGAAAGCCCAGTTGCGCAGGTGGCTGTAATCGAAAATGGCGAAGAGAAAAAACAGGGCCAATCCGCTGAGGGCCCAGACGGTCTGCTTGATGTACTCGTTGGAGAAGACCACCCCCGTGGCGGTGACCCCGCTGGAAAAAATGAAAGCGATGCCGATGACCACCAGCAGAACCGACGCGGCCAGGAGAGGGACATCGAAACCGAAGACCGACCGGCCCTTCATCACTCCTCCCTGCCCGTCACGGGGCGGAGGTACCAGGTCCGCAGGGAGCCCAGCACCTCCTCGTAGGTCATGTTGGAGAAGATGCCGTGGAGGATGATGTTGGCCGCCTTGGGGGCCCACCATTCCCACTCGTTGGCCGCCTCCACCAGGACGGAGACGACGATCGTGTCCTCCGGGTTCGGCGCGTCGTAGGGGGCGTAGGCGACGAACCAGCTGTGCCAGTGATCGTCGACACCGATCTCCCCGGTGCCGGTTTTTCCCGCCGATTTGACCGCTCCGGTGGTGATGACCACCTTGGCCGTTCCATGGGTGATGACCCGCCGCATGGCCTCCTGGACCTGGCGGAAGGTGGAGGGCCGGATCGTCGAGTTGAACAGGACTTCCCGCTCGACCTTTTCGATGATCTTTCCGGACACGGGGTCCCGCACCTCCTTGAGGAGATGGGGCTTGTAGATGACGCCCTCGTTGACCACCAGAGCCACGGCGTTGGCCATCTGCAGCGGCGTGGCGGCCAGATACCCCTGCCCTATGGACATGTTCACCGTGTCGCCCCCGACCCAGCGGGATTTGAAGATCCGCTGCTTCCAGGCCGGGCTCGGCAGGGTGCCGGGAATTTCGCCGGGGATGTCGATCCCGGTTTTTTCCCCGAGGCCGAAGCGCCGGGAGAAATCCACGATCCGCTCGACCCCCAGGTAGTCGGATCCCATGGTGTAGTAATACACGTCGCAGGACTCCGCCAGGGCGTCGTACAGGGCCAGGGAACCGTGCCCGGAATGTTTGTGGCACCGGAAAACCCGGTCTCCGTACCGGAGGGAACCGGAGCAGTGGACGGTTTTCTGCACGGGAAAGACCTCCTCCTCGATGACCGCGGTGGTGAGGATGATCTTGAAGGTGGAGGCGGGGACATACTGGGACTGGATGGCCCGGTTGATGAACGGGAAACTCGTATCCAGCGACAGATCCCGGAAGACGTTGGGGTTTCCCGAATCGTAGAAGCCGTTGGGGTCGAAGGAGGGATAGGAGACCAGGGCGAGAATTTCCCCCGTGGCGGGTTTCAGGACCACCACCGAGCCGATCCGCCTGCCCAGGGCCTTTTCGCAGAGCTTCTGTATCCTCCGGTCGATGGTCAGAACGATGTTGCTCCCCAGACTGGGCGGCTGGTCCTCCGTCAGGGACTCCCCCACCTTCCGGCCCCGGACGTCCACGGTCCGGAACTGCTTCCCGTCTTCGCCCCGGAGAAGGTGATCGTACTGCTTTTCGATGCCGCTTTTGCCCAGGACCGACCCGAAGCTGTAGCCCTTGTTGTACAGGACCTGCAGCTCTTCCCGGGTGATGTCGCCGACGTAGCCGAGGACATGGGCCAGGGACTCTTTCTCCACGTAGTTGCGGATGGGCTTGTTCCTCCAGGTCACCCCGGGGAACTCGTCGATCCGCTCGGCGATGTGGGTGATGGTTTCCATGGAGATGCCGCTCTTGATTTCCACCGGCTGGTAGAGGTCGGCGTAGTTCGGCGGAATCTTGCGTTCGATATCCTCGACCTTCAGGGACAGGTAATCCGCCAGACGGCGGTAGAGATCCTGCCTGCCCTCCTCCGGGACCTCTCCGGGGATGATGTCGATGGCGAAGGAGTCGATGTTGGACACGATGGGAGCGTCGAAGTTCCTGTCGTATATTTCCCCCCGCCGGGCGTAGATGGGGATGCTTCTCTGGGTAACCTGGGTCGCCTTTTTCTGGTAGAGCTCCCCGTTGACGATCTGCAGGTTAAAGAGGTACAGCGTGTAGAGAAAAAAGGTCGAAAAAACCACGGCTCCGAGAAAATGTATCCGGGTTCTGGGGGCGGCGCTCTCTCTCATCCCGGGCTACCTGTCGAACTCCCGGGGCTTGAGGAAGGGGAAAAGCCTGAGCAGGGCGAACACCACGGGAGAGAGAGCGATGTTATACCCGATTTCGATGAGGGTTTTCCAGGAAAAGACCCCGCCCGACCCCAGGGGAAGGGAGAACAGGGCCGCAAGAATGCCGGCGGCCAGGGCCTTGACGATTCCGGCCAGCCCCACCATCAGCATGGGCATCAGGAAGGCCCCGATGAACACCACCCCCCGGGAGAAGCCCGCCAGGTAGCCGATCAGGGTCTTCAGCAGGGCGTGAAACCCCAGAGGCGCCAGGCTCAGAAAATCCTCGATCAGGCCCCCGGCGAAGCCTAGGCTCTGGCCGTGCAGTCTGCCGTTCTGGTTGGCCAGGTACACCACGGCCATCAGGGAGAGGTCGGGAACGACCCCGCAGATGGCGATGTAATGCATGACCGTGGACTGCAGCAGTATCAGTACCGCCGTCACCGCAATGGATGCGAAAAGAAGCATCTATTTTTCCTCGCTCCACAGGATGTACACGTATTCCAGGCGGGCGAAATCGATGATCGGCTCGATCTCCAGCTCCAGGGACGTGTCGTAATCCCGGGCGTGGATGGTTTTCACCGATCCGATGTAGATCCCCGGGGGGAAGAGGGAGTTCATCCCCGAGGTTACCACCAGATCTCCGTACCGGATGTTGGCCCGCACGTAACGCCGCACATAGCGCATCAGGATCGTGTCGTCCCCGACCCCGTTGACCAGCCCCTCGTACCGGGATTGCAGGAGGCGGGCGGCGACGAAGGAGCCGGGATCCTGGAGGGGGCGGATCGTCGAAGCGGTGAGGCCCACATCGGCGACTTTTCCCACCAGCCCCTGCCGGCCTTCCTGAATCGCCACCACGGGCATGTTCTTCCGTATTCCCGCGGCGCTGCCCTTGTTGACGGTTATCGTGGAATGATAGTTCTGCGGGTCCTTGCCGATGACCCGGGCGGGGATGTTCCGGTACTCCAGGCCCCGGGAGAAGGCCAGCACCTCCTTGAGGCTCCTGTTTTCCTCTTCCAGGTGCTGAAGGTCCTTTTCGATCCTCTCGTAATGCTCCAGCCGCTCCAGGGCCGCGGCGTAATCCTGCTTGAGCCGGCCCAGGACCCGGATGGAGCCCGCAGTCTCGACGAAAAACGATGTCACCGCGGAGCTCCCCCGCTGGAACAGCGCGAAAACCGACAGCCCCAGCTCCTTGGGCTTCAGAATGAGGTTCTTCGTCGAAAACCCCAGGGCGAGGAGGCAGAAGAGGATGTACCCGAACAGCAGGCTCTCGGGCTTGTGTTTCGCGAAAAACCTTTTCCCCCGCATCCCCACAACCCGCCCCGTCAGGTGTTCAGGTTGTTGTAGATGTTTCGGGAGTTGCGCATGCCCTTGGCGTAGTCGAAATACATGCCGCCGCCCAGGGCCACGCAGTTCAGGGGATCCTCCGCCAGGATCACGGGGACCCCGGTTTCCTTGGAAATGAGCCGGGGCAGTCCCTTGAGGAGCGACCCGCCCCCGGTCATGACGATCCCCCTCTCCACGATGTCCGCCGCCAGTTCCGGCGGAGTCTGCCCCAGAGTCCTCTTGATCTCCTCGACGATGGCGTTGATGGGCTCCTGCAGCGCCTCCCGGACCTCCACAGAGTCGATCTCCAGGCGCCGGGGCAGACCGGTGATGGCGTCGGTGCCCTTTATCTCCATCTTCTCGATCTTCTTGTCCGGCGAGGCGTTTCCGATGGTCATTTTCAGATTTTCCGCCGTCTGGTCCCCCACGATGAGATTGTGGACGGTCCGCACATGCTTGATGATGGCCTCGTCGAACTCGTCCCCCGCCAGGCGGATGGCGTTGGTCACCACCATTCCCCCCAGGGATATGACCGAAATTTCCGTGGTGCCCCCGCCGATGTCGCAGATCATGTGGCCCGCGGGTTCGAAAATCGGGATGTTCGCCCCGATGGCGGCGGCCAGGGACTCGTCGATGACCTTGACCTCCCGGGCTCCGGCCTTGTAGGCGCTTTCCTCCACCGCCCGCCGTTCCACCTCGGTGATGCAGGAGGGCACCCCGATGACCATCCGGGGTTTGACGAACCATTTCCGGGGAAGCACGGTGGAGATGAAATAGCGGATCATCTTCTCGGTGGTTTCCAGGTCCGCGATGACCCCGTCCCGCAGCGGGCGGATGGCGATGATGTCGCCGGGGGTTTTCCAGAGCATCCGTTTCGCCTCCCGTCCCACCGCCAGCACCCGCCGGGTGCCCCGCTCCACCGCCACCACCGATGGTTCGTTGACGACGATCCCCTTGCCCTTGATGTAAATGAGGGTGTTGCAGGTCCCCAGGTCTATGCCGATGTCGGTGGAAAACGCGCTATAGAAATTGCCGAAAGCCATTGGTCCTCCAAAAGAAAGCTAATTGTATAAACGGCGCAGGGCCCCGAAATGGTTCGGGTCGATGCGCAGCGCCCTTCTATAATACGCCCGGGCTTTTACCCCGTCCCCCAGGGCCGCGTACACCTCGCCGAGATGAAAGTGGGTATCCGGACTCTGGGGGTTCATTTCCAGGACCTTCAGGTACTGCTCCTCCGACTTGATGTACTCCTTGTTCTGGAAATAGATGTCCCCCAGCAGAAACCGGGCCTTCTCGGTGAGGAGCGGATCCTGGGACTTGTTGACGGCCCGCATCAGGTACTCCTCCGAGGAGGCCTTGTCCCCCAGCTGATAGTAGGTCTGGGCCAGGGTCAGAAACAGCAGGTCCGAGGGGTTGTTCTCCCCGGCCTTCAGGAAATACTTCAGGCTCTCCCCGTACTCCCCCAGACTGCTGAAGGCCAGCCCCAGGTACTCGTAGGAGTCCTGGCCGATGTATTTCTCCTGGATGGAATCCAGCATGTACCGGGCGGACAGGTCCGCGTAGTGCAGGCCCTTGTGGTAATAGGACTTTCCCAGAATGTAGTCTGCTTCGCCCCGAAGGGGGGGGCGGGAATGCAGCTTGGCCCGGCGCAGCGATTTGACGGCCGCGTCGATGTAGAAGATCTTGTCCTCCGCGGAGGTCTGGTTGACTCCGGTGTAGAAATTGGCGAAGCCGTTGAACACCAGGGCGTGAGGGTCCATGGGGTTCTTTTTCAGAATCGAATCGGTGACCCGGATTATTTCGCCGTAGTTTTTCTCTTCCCAGAGAAGGCGGATCGTTTTATGGTCCACCGCGTCGGACGACGAGACATACCGGAGGCCCAGCCGGTAGAGCGCCGTCCCTCCGGCGAAGGCCGCGGCGGAGCCGGCGAGGAGGACGAGGATTTTCAGAATTTTTGCCCTTCTCCGCTGTTTGTTCGGCGTGAAGTTGAATCTATTTTGTGGAAGCATCATAATGGCGGCCCTGGACATTAAAAAATTTTTTCTATAAAAAGTCAATCTATCGGGACGGCTTCTACCCCACGATTGTCCGTTCATGGTATCATGATTTCGGAGTACCGCAACATGAAATTGGAAGATCTGAGAAATATCGGGATCATGGCGCACATCGACGCGGGGAAGACCACCACCACGGAGAGAATTCTCTTTTTCACCGGAAAAAGCCATAAAATCGGGGAAGTGGACGACGGCGAAGCCACCATGGACTGGATGGAGCAGGAGCAGGACCGGGGAATCACCATTTCCGCCGCCGCCACCACCTGCTTCTGGAAGGAAAAGCAGATCAACATCATCGACACCCCGGGGCATGTGGATTTCACCGCCGAGGTGGAACGCTCCCTGCGGGTTCTGGACGGAGCGGTGGCGGTGTTCTGCGCCGTCGGCGGGGTGGAGCCCCAATCGGAAACGGTCTGGCATCAGGCGGACACCTATCAGGTCCCGCGCATCGCCTATGTCAACAAGATGGACCGGATCGGGGCGAATTTTCTCGCCGTGGTGGACGAGATCGCCAAGAAGCTGGGGGCCAGCCCTCTGCCGGTGCAGCTTCCCATCGGCAGCGAGTCCGGCTTCGCGGGGGTCATTGACCTGCTGTCCATGAAGGAGATACGCTGGGACCGGGATCCGGAGGCCCCGGAGGGGGTGGAGGGGGCTCTTTCGGCGGAGAATCTGCCCCGGGCCCGGGAATGGCGGGAGTCGCTGATCGACAAGCTGTCGGCCTTCTCCGACGAGATCACCGAACTGTACCTCGACGGCAGGGACATCCCCGTGGATCTGATCCGGAAAACCCTGCGCAAGGCCACGGTGGGCCGAAAAATCGTTCCCGTCCTCTGCGGGTCTTCCCTGCGGGACATGGGCGTCCAGCCCCTCCTGGACGCCATCGTGGATTACCTCCCCTCCCCCCTGGACCTTCCCCCGGTGACGGCGCACCACGCCAAAAAGGACGAGGCGGTGCAGCTGGCCTGCGACCCCGGAGGGCATCCCGCGGCCCTGGTTTTCAAGATCCAGACCGAGCGGGAAGCCGGCGCCCTGTCCTATATCCGGGTCTACTCCGGGACCTTCCGGAACGGCGCGGCGGTCTACAATGTCAACAAAAAAAAGCGGGAGAGAATAAACCGGCTGGTGCGGATGCATGCCAACCGGACCGAGCCGCTGGAGAGCGTGTCCGCCGGCGAGATCGCCACCGTTGTGGGGTTCAAACTCACCCAGACCGGAGACACCATCGGCAGCGAGGGTTTCCCCGTTCTTCTGGAAAAGATGCACTTCCCCGAACCGGTGATCTCCGTTTCCATCGAGCCCAGAACCCTGTCGGAGAGAAAGAGGCTTCTGGAGGTCCTGCAGATACTGGAGCGGGAGGACCCCACCTTCCTCACCCGGGAAAACCCCGAAACCGGGGAGATCATCATCTCCGGCATGGGGGAGCTGCATATCGAGGTCCTGGTGACCCGGGTGGTCAAGGATTTCCGGGTGGAGGCGAAGGTGGGCAAGCCCCAGGTCACCTACCGGGAGAGCATCGGCGAGAAGGTCACCCACACCGAGAAGTTCCACCGGGTTCTGGCGGGGAAGGACAACGACGCGGAGATCACCATCACCGTGGAGCCCCTGCCCCGGGGTTCGGGAAACCGCTTCAGCTCCCTGCTGAGACCCGGCGCGCTTCCGGAGGAACTCCGGGACGCGGTGGAGAGGGGAATACAGGGGGCGCTGTCATCGGGGATCATGTACGGCTACCCGGCCTACGACATCGGGGTGACGCTGGTTTCGGCGGTGTACAACCAGAACAGCTCCACCGAGTTCGCTTTCGAGGCCGCCGCCTCGCTGGGCTTCGACAACGCCTGCCGCGATGCCGGCCCGCTGCTGCTGGAGCCCATCATGGCGGTGGACATCATGTGCCCCAAGGAGTTCCTGGGAGATGTCCTGAACACCGTCACCGCCCGGGGCGGCATCATCCAGAGCCTGGACTCCCGGCCCACCCTGGAGCATGTCCGGGCCCAGGCCCCCATGGAAAAGATGTTCGGCTACACCACGGCGCTGCGGAGCATCACCCAGGGGCGGGGCACCTTTGCCATGGAGTTTTCCCACTTCGAGGGCAAATCCGGCTGACGGCGGGGGCGGGAACGATATTCTCCTTGACAACCGGCGGAGGCCGCCCATATAGTTAAGAAAATTCATCCTTCTATGGGTTCCCTCCGTTCGAGTCCCATGGATTATGGAAAGGGAAGGAGATCGTTATGGGCTTTACCACTGAGAACATCCGGAATTTTGCCGTCACGGGACACGTGGGTACGGGAAAGACCACTTTCGTGGAAAACATGCTCTTCACCGGCGGCAGCATTCCCAAGGCCGAGACCGTCGAATCCGGACGAACGGTAAGCGACTTCCTGGAAGAGGAGATCAGCCAGAAAATTTCCGTGCGAACCTCCCTGACCCATCTTGTCTGGGATTCCAAAAAGATAAACGTTTTCGACACCCCCGGATCGGCGGATTTCATGGGCGAGGTGGCGGCGGCGGTCCGTGCGTCCGAGACGGTGATTCTGCTGGTGGGGGCGCGGGCGGGAGTCCAGATAGAAACCATCAAGATATGGAGGAGGCTCGAGGCCGGCGGGATCCCCCGCTGCGTCTTCGTCAATAAAATGGAGAGGGACCAGGCGGACTTCCGCAAGGTTCTGGAAGACCTCCGGTCCCGGTTCAACAAGAGTTTCGTTCCCCTGACGATTCCCATGGGCACCGGGCCGGATTACAAAGGGATCATCTGCCTGATCGAAGAGAAGGCCTACCTGGTCCCGAACCCGGGCGAGAAGGAAAGCGCCTCGGAGATTCCCGAAGCCTACAAGGAGATGGTGGAGGAGTTCCGGCACATCCTCATCGAGTCCGCCGCCGAGGGGGACGACGATCTGATGAACAAGTTCTTCGAAAACGGGACCCTGTCCGTCGGGGAGATAAAGGCCGGCATCGCCGCCGGGCTTCGGGACAACAAGGTGGTTCCGGTCCTCTGCGGGGCGGGGCTTCTGAACTCGGGGGTAAAGGCCATGCTGAATTTCGCCGCCACCGAGTTCCCGGATCCGACGTCCCACCGGGAGACGATCCTGTCCGGCGAAGCGGAGGAAACCGCACACATAGACCCCAAGGCCCCCTTCTCCGCCTTCTGCTTCAAGACGTCCATCGATCAGTTCTCCGGTCAGCTTTCCTTTCTCAAGATCCTGGGGGGAAAGATGGTCCCGGACATGGACCTCATGGTCCACCGGGAGGGGAAAAAGGAGCGGGTGGGCAAAATCTTCCTCTGTCAGGGAAAGAAGCTCACGGAAACCACCGAAGCCGCCGCCGGCGACATCTGCATCCTGGCCAAGTTCGGCGGGACCCGGACCAACGACAGCCTGCACGCCCCGGAGAAGCCGGTGAAGTACCGGGACCTGGACCTGCCGCTGCCGGTCCATGCCGTGGCCGTCTCGGCCAAGTCCAAGAAGGACGAGGACAAGATGGCCCAGCTTCTGCTCCGGGCGGCGGAGGAGGACAGGACCTTCCGGATGCAGTACAACGGCGAGACCAAGGAGACGGTGATCTCCGGCATGGGCGAACTGCAGATAACCATGATTCTGAACAAGATCCGGGAAAGCCAGAAGATCGAGGTGGACACCCGGGTCCCCAAGGTGGCCTACCGGGAAACCATCACCAAGCCCTCCGAATCGGTCTACCGGCACAAGAAACAGACCGGCGGCCACGGGCAGTTCGCCGAGGTGTCCATCCAGGTCAAGCCCCTTCCCCGGGGCGAGATGTACTCCTTCGAGAACGGCATCCGGGGCATGGCCGTGTCCAAGGGCTACATCCCCGGCATCGAAAAGGGGCTGCACGAAGCCATGGAAAGCGGCGTGCTGGCGGGTTACCCGGTGATGGATGTGGGGATAACCCTGGTGGACGGCAAGGAGCACCCGGTGGACTCCTCGGAAATGGCCTTCAAGATCGCCTCCCGGGAGGCCCTGAAGGCCTCGATGGAAAAGGCCGGCCCCGTCATCCTGGAGCCGGTGATGAAGCTCTCGGTTTTCGTGGAGGACCAGTACCTGGGAGACGTCCTGTCCGACCTGAGTTCCCGCCGGGGCCGGGTCCTGGGGCAGGACCAGCTGGGGGGAGGCATCGCGGAGGTGAAGGCCCAGGTGCCCCAGGGCGAACTCATGCGCTACGCCATCGACCTGAAGGCCATGACCTCCGGAACCGGCAACTTTGAAACCGAGTTCGATCATTACGCCATCGTGACGGGCAAACACGCCGACGACGTCATCCGGATCGCGAAGGAAGAGCGGGAGGCGGCGGGACAGTGACCCGAAGGCCGGCCCCCGCTCCGGGGGCCGGCCCGCCACCGATTGACATCCCACCCCGGGGATTGAATAATACGGGATCATGAAACTATCCAGTCTCATCGGCCCCGACCTGGTCCGCATCGGCCGCTCCTACGCGAACAAGGACGAGATCATGGAGGACCTTCTTCTGGAGGTGTTCCGCCGCCGCAGGCCTCCCCTCTCCCTGGAGGGGGTTCGTCAGGCCCTGGCCGAAAGGGAGTCTCTGGGCGGGACGGTCTTTCCCACCGGGATCGCCACCCCTCACGCCCGGCTCGAGGGTTTCGACGATCTTCTCATCGCCGTGGGCGTTCCCGAGCGGCCTGTCCGGGACGGGGATATCGCCATCCGGGCCATGGTGCTCCTTCTGACCTCCCGGACCGCTTCCACCCTGTACCTGAACGCCCTGGCGGCCTGGATCAGGATATCCCAGGACGAGGCTCTTTTTTCCCGGATCCTGGGCGCCCCCACCGCCCCGGAGTTCGTGGCCCGGCTGCGGGACTCCGGCGTGGCGGTCAAGAAGGAGCTGACCATCGATGCGGTCATGTCCCGGGTTTTCCCCACCCTGAGGCCCGACAGTACGGTGAAAAACGCCGCGGACCTTTTCTACAAAAACAAGACCAGCTATCTCCCCGTCCTGGACGAAGAGGGGCGGCTTCTGGGGGAACTGACGGTGCTGGACCTGTTCCGCATCGGGATCCCGGACTACGCCGAAAAGGTGGGGTCCATGAGGTTCCTGAAAAGTTTCGGTCCCTTCGACGATCTTCTGTCCCGGGAGGACCGGATCCCGGTGGGCAGCGTCATGAAACCCCCGCCCGCCACGCTGGAAGAGGATTCTCCGGTGATCGAGGCGATTCTCACGTTCGCCCGGACCAACAGAAGGTACATCCCGGTTCTGCGGGAGGGCCGTCTGACCGGGATAGTCAGTTACATGGACATTCTGCACAAGGTATTAAGGGCCTGAAAAAATAATGACCGGTTTAACCTGGATCGCGCTGGGAATTTTTCTCACCGTGTATGTTTTTATATCCGTCGAGATCGTCAACAAGACCGTGGCGGCACTGCTGGGGGCGTCCTTCTTCATCGTTCTGCATGTGATCGGGCAGGAGGAGGCCTTTCGGGTGGTGGATTGGAACGTGATTTTCCTTCTGGTGAGCACGATGATCATCGTGGGCATCACCAAAACCACCGGCCTTTTTCAGTATGTGGCCATCAAGGCCGCCAAAATCGCCCGGGGCGACCCGGTGCGGATCCTCCTCCTTCTTTCGCTGGTGACCGCCCTGTTTTCCGCTTTTCTGGACAACGTCACCACCATCCTGATCCTGACTCCGGTGACCATCCTCATCGCCGTGGAATTGGGCATTACCCCTGTTCCCTTCATCATCTCCCAGGCGGTGGCCTCCAACATCGGAGGGACCGCCACCCTCATCGGAGACCCGCCGAACATCATGATCGGAAGCGCCGCCGGGATCGATTTCGCCACCTTTCTTCTCCACCTGGGGCCGGTAATCGCCCTCAATCTGGCCATCTTCTCCGGGATGACCTACCTGTTCTTCCGTCGGGACCTTCAGGTGACCACCGAACGCAAGGCCCGGATCATGGAGTTCGACGAATCCAGATCCATCGAAAACGTCCCTCTCCTGATAAAGTGCCTTTCGGTCCTGGCCCTGGTGGTTGCGGGCTTTCTGTTCCATGGCCCCCTGGGGCTGGAGGCCTCGTCCATCGCCCTTCTGGGGGCGGCGGCGCTGCTTCTTCTGTCGGGAAAACGCGAACCCGACGAGTATTACCGGGAGGTGGAATGGGGCACCATCTTCTTTTTCATCGGTCTCTTCATCCTGGTGGGGGGGATGGTGGAACTGGGGGTCATCAAGCTCCTCGCCCGGAAAGTGATGGGACTGACCCGGGGGGACCTGCGCCTGACCTCGGTGGTGGTTCTCTGGGTCTCCGGCGTTTTCTCCGCGGTGGTGGACAACATTCCCTACGTGGCCACCATGATCCCGCTGCTGCAGGACATCCTGTCGTCAACGGGCCATGAAGCGGCCTTGCCCCTCTGGTGGTCTCTCTCCCTGGGGGCCTGTCTGGGGGGAAACGGAACCCTGGTGGGAGCCTCCGCCAACGTGGTGGCCGCGGGGCTCTCCACGAAGAGCGGCTACCGGATAAGCTTTCTGGAGTTTACCCGCTACGGGGCGCTGTACACCCTGGTCAGCATGGCGCTGTCCACGGTCTACATCCTCCTGCGCTACTACTAGCGCTTCCGGAACAGGATCTCCCGGATCTCCCTTCCCGCCTCCCGGCCTTTGCTCTCGAAGGCGGTCCGGGGCCGCCAGGACTGGGGGGGGGCGTAGCCCCGATGGGGGTTGTCCAGGCTCTCCACGCCTCCCAGGACGGACAGAATGGTTTCGGCGTAGTCCTCCCAGTCGGTGACCACCAGTATGTAGGCCCCGGCCCGGAGCTTCGCCGCTGCCGTCGCCGCGAACCCGGGGGAGATGAGCCGTCTCTTGTGGTGACGTTTCTTGGGCCAGGGGTCGGGGAAAAAGATGTGGATCCCGTCCAGGGAGGAATCGGGAATCCGGCTCTCCAGGGCGACGGCCGCGTCCTCCTCCAGGATGACGAGGTTGCGGAGTCCCCGACGGCGGATCTCCCAGAGCAGTTTTCCCACCCCCGGGGGGTGAACCTCCATGCCGATGTAGCCCGTG
>JAKQWJ010000094.1 GCA_029562045.1 Spirochaetota bacterium
GCCTGAACTGGGGGGAGATGCACTGATGGTGGTGGGGCTCACGGGGAAGTACTGCGCCGGAAAGAACGAGGCCGCCCGGGTCTTCGCGGAGCGGGGGTTCCGGGTGGTGGATGTGGACCGGCTGGGCCATCAGGCCCTGGAAGCCTCCCGGGACGAGATCGCCGCCCGTTTCGGCCCCGGGGTGATGGACCCCCACGGCGGGGTGGACCGGAAAAAGCTGGGAAAGCTGGTCTTCGGGGACAGGAAAAAGCTCCGCGACCTGGAAGACATCGTGCACCCCCTCATGGTGGAACGGGTGAAGGACCTGGTTTCCGACGACTCGGTCCCGCACCTCATCAATGCCGCTCTCCTCTTCCCCATGGGGCTGGACGCTCTCTGCCGGCGGATCCTCATCGTCCGCGCCCCCCTGTGCCGGCGCATCCGGCGGGCCCTGGCCCGGGACAGGCTGGGGCTTCCCGGGACGCTCCGCCGGATCTGGATCCAGCGGAAACTGATCCCTCAATCTTCCCTCCTGCCTGCCGATATTGTAACCGTGGAGAACTCCGGCGCCCGCGAAAAGTTCCGGGAAAAAGTCTCCTTGGTGATTTCGCGTCTGACTGGTTGAACGGAGATGGTATGGAACAGAACAAGACTCTCTTGATCATCCTTTCGGTGGCCCTTTTTCTGGCCGCCGTGCTGAGCCTGGGCCTCTGGTTCTTCCACCCCCGGGGAACGGAGACGGGAGGCTCCGCGGTCGCCAAGACCGGTGAGGCCACCACCTTCGATCCCATCGAGTGGGTGAGAACCAGGGAGGACTTTCCCGCCCTGAAGGAGCCGGAGGACAAGCACCGGGACGACGTCATCATCGTCTACGGGGAAGACCCCAAGGCCCCCAAGCCTCCGGTGGAGACGGCCCCCGCCCCCGCCCCGGCCCCTCCCCCCCCGCCGTCGGCGGCGCCCATGCCCTCCACGACGACGGTTCCGGCACCGAAAACGGTTTCCCCGGCCCCGCCTCCGGCGAAGGACGGGGAAAAACCCAGGCCCTCCGCCCCGGCGGCCAAGGGGACGCCGAAAACCGCCGCGATCCGGGAATACTCCATCCAGGTGGGCTCCTTTGCCAGCCGGGATCGGGCGGAAGAGGCCGGCCGGGTTCTGCGGGAAAAGGGCCTGTCGGGCCAGATCCTCTCCCGGGAAGTGAACGGCTCCCGGTTCTACCGCCTCCGGATCGGCCCCTACACCAACAAGGAGGAGGCGGAGAAATTCCTCGGCTGGGTGCGGGGAATCCAGGGTTTTGAAAACAGCCTGATTTTCGAGGGCTGGGCCACCCGCCCCGTGGCGAACTAGAGAGTCCCGGGGCGGCCGTGCCCCCGGGGCCGGCCGCGCCGGGGCCACACCACCCCGCCCCCGGCGGAGCCTTACGCCCCGAGAAAGCTCCTTTCGATTTCCCCCAGAAGGGCGGCCAGCCGCGCCGGGTCCCGACCGTGAATCTCCCCCATGGCCTGCGCCGCCAGGCGGAACTGGCCGACGAGCATCTCCCGCCCGTCCACGCAGGGCCGGCCCACCCGCCGCGCGGCGGCGGCGAACTCGGCGGCCTCGCCGTACCGCGCGTCCGCCAGGACCGTGTCCGGCGGCAGGGTTTCGATCTTCTCCGGCGGAAGGGGGTTGGAGGAGCTGACGGCGGAGACCACCAGGTCCCGGCGGGGGGCGATCCTTTCGATCATGTTCCAGCCTCCGGAGGAGACCTCCTGCCCGGGGCGGCGGAACCTGTCCAGGGCGGCGGCGAGGGCCCGGGAGGCCTCCGGGACGATGTCGGCGATGAAAAGCTCCGCCCCTTCCCTGACCAGCTCATACCCTATGGAGGCTCCGGCATCACCGGCCCCCACCAGAAGGACCCGGGAACCCTCCAGGGGCATCCTTTTCCGCAGGGCGAGAACCATGCCCCGGCCGTCGGTGTTCAGCGCGATGGCCCTGCCGCCTTCGGGGTCCGGCAGCAGGTGGTTCAGCCGGCCCAGGTCCATGACCGCCGCTTCCGCCTCCACCGGGACGGAAAGGCGGTCCAGGCAGCGGAAGGCCGCTCCCTTGTAGGGGTTGGTCACCGTCAGATCCAGAAAACCCGGAAGCTCCAGGACGGCCCGGGCGAAATCCGCCACCAGATCCTCCCGGGGGAGGTCGAAGGCCGCGAAACGGCCGGGGATGCCGAGGCCGCGGAAGAGCCTGTTCCAGAGATCGGGACTCCGGGAATAGCGGGACGGCTCCCCGCCCCCCAGAATGCCCCCCAGAACCGGGAGCCCCCCGGGGGGATCGCCGAAGGGGCGGTTGGTGAGAAAGCCCTCCGGTCCGGGCCGCCGCCCGGGCTTCCGTCCGGGCGGCGGTTTTCCGTATTCCCCCATTTCCCCCTCTCCCGTCACCGGCCCGACAGGACCCGCCGGGCCTCCTTGTTCCAGAGTCCGATTTTTTCCAGGATGATGCCGTGGTTGGGGCCGGTGGGCATGAAGGCGTCGGCCCGGACGGAGTAACGCCCGCCGCCGCCTGTCCGGAGGATCTCCTCCAGCCTGCGCCTCATCTCCTCCGGGGAGGCCTCCACCACATCCCGCTGGGGGTCGAGGCAGAGGTCCACCGCGGTGGCGGGGTTCATCGTTTTCAGGGCGGAACCGAAGTCGGTCCAGGGCCCGCAGTGGTAGAGTTCCAGATTGGGCAGCCGGGCGATCTGTTCCTGAAACGCCGTGGTGTTTCCGCAGGAGTGCCAGTATGAGATGCCCCCATAGGCCTCCCCCAGCTCCTTCTCGTAGGGGAAGATCATGTCCCGGTACAGCTCGGGGCTCAGGGTGGGGCAGTCGATCTCGTCGTTGTAGAGCTTCCCCGGGCCGGACTTCTCTCCGAGGAAAAGTTCCCGGTCCCGGTCCCAGGCCAGCCGGGAGTCGGTGACGAACCGCATGAGCCGGTGAAAGAAATCGGGCAGGATCATCATGTCCACCAGGATCTCCGACACCCCCCGGAGGTGCATGGCAAGGCAGAAGGGCCCCCTCACCCACTGGGGGAACATGACCCGGAGCCGGCCCCGGGAAAGGTCCGACAGCCTCTCGTAGTACCGGTGCACCCGGGGCATGAGGCCGCCGGCACGAAAATCCGGCGGTTCCATCCGGTCCAGCCCGGCGGGGTCCTCCAGCAGCGCCCCCGAAATCCAGCCCTCCTTGTGGGGGAACCACTGGATGGGAGCGCCCAGGATGGAAAGCTCGGTTATGACCCCGAACCAGATGAAGAGTTCGTCGCTGTAATACGCATCGTCGTCGAAATTCTCGAAAGAAAAGATCCTCTTTCTCAGCTGGATTTCCAGAAAGAGGTCCGGGTCCCGGTAGTATTCCGCCAGAGAAAAACCCAGAACCCGGGACCACAGGGAATTGTCCAGCTCGATGGTGAAGGGGACGGGGTCCGACTGGGAGCGGGGGACCGGGACCCCTCGCCACATGTCCCGGTTCCACCGGTGAGGGTCCTCCCAGAGGCCCCTCCGCCTCCGGTTTTCCGGGGAGTGGACGATGTCCCGATAGCGTTCGATGAGCCTGTCGATGGGGTCGTTCATGACACATGATACTAATCCCCCGGGGTCGGGGGGTCAACTCACATCATCGGAGGACCCGCTCCCGGCGGGGCCCCCTTTGCGGCGAAGGAGGCAATCCCCCGGAGGACGGCCCCACCGGCGGTCTGCCCCACCCCCACCGGCGGTCTGCCCCACCGGCCGGACGGCCTCCCCGGGGCTCCGGGGCGGAAAGGGGCCCCGGGAAGAATCCTCCGCCGCTTGCCAAAGCCCGGGGAATGTACGATGATTCCCGCCATGAAAAGAATGGAAAAAGCCGTCATCGTCGGCGCCGGCGCCGTGGGGGCGGCCTACGCGTCGATGATGGACGACCACTCCCCCGGATGCGTCAGCCTGCTGGCGGACGGGGAAAGGTTCGACCGGCTCTCCCGGCAGGGGATAACCGTCAACGGCAGGCGCTGCCGCATCCCGCTGATCCGGCCCCGGGAGGCGGTCCCCGCGGACCTGGTTCTGGTGGCGGTGAAGTTTCACGATCTCCCCCGGGCCGTGGAGGACATCCGGGGCTGCGTCGGCCCTGAAACGGCGATTCTCTCCCTGCTGAACGGCATCTCGTCGGAGGAGATCATCGGCGCCCGCTACGGGATGGAGCGGGTGCTGTACGGGATGGTGGTGCAGATCGACGCGGTGCGCCGGGGTTCGGAGGTGGTCTACACGACCCCGGGCTTTATCCATTTCGGCGAAGCCCGGAACGCCCCCCCTTCGGAACGGGTCCTGGCGGTGAAGGAATTTTTCGACCGGGCCCGGATCCCCTCCCGGGTGCCCGAGGACATGATCCGGGACCTCTGGTGGAAGTTCATGCTGAACGTGGGAATCAACCAGGCCTCGGCGATCCTCCGGGCCCCCTACCGGGTCTTCCAGCGGCTCCCCGAGGCGAAGAGCCTGATGGACGCGGCCATGCGGGAGGTGATGCTCATCTCCCGGGCCCGGGGGATCCATCTGGACGAGGCCGACATGGCCCGGGCCCACGAGCCCATCGCCAAGCTGTCGCCGGAGGGCAAGACCTCCATGCTCCAGGACATCGAAGCGGGACGCAGGACCGAGGTGGAGATGTTTTCCCGGGAAGTGGTGGCCCAGGGGGAGACGTACGGGATCCCCACCCCGGTGAACCAGACCCTCTACTGGATGATCCGAACCCTGGAGAAGGAGCGGGAATTGGGGGATTCCTGAGCTACATTCTCATTCATTTGACATATTTGAGATTGTCCGATATTGTACTTTCTGCAATATCAGTCCTTCGCGAGGTGCAGGCATGAAGGTCCGGGGCAAACTGTACGGAATCGTTCTCGTTCTCATCACCGGTTTCGGTATTTCGCTGGCGCTCCTCTTTTACACCACCGCCGCCGCCGGGCGGCTCAGGGACATGGAAATGGCCGCCATGGCGGCGACCCGGGACATGTACCGGCTGACGGACCTGACCAAAGGCCTGCTTCTTGCCCGGGGTCCGCTGAAGGATGCGCGGACGTCCTGGGCCGCCGCACTGGAGGAGTTCAGCGGCTCCTTCGAAAAGCTGCTGCGCCATCCCGCCGCGGGAGCGCTCCCGCCGGAAGCCCGGGGGCGTATGGACAACGCGGGAGCCTCCTGGAGTCTCACCCGGAAAGGCTTCGACGAAATAGCGGAAATCGTGGACGACATCATCACCACCCCGGTGGAGGGGATTCCCCAGAAGGTGGGGGTCCTCCGGATGCTCGCCCTGGCCTCCGAAAAGAAGATCACCGGTCAGTTCGTCTTCAATCTCATCCGGCTGGACCAGAAACTTCAGGTGGTGGACCTGGCGGGGAGGGATTTTCTGGTGCAGATTCTGGGGGGCCTGGCGGGGGACATAAAGGAGCTTTCCGCCGGGATTTTGATGAAAAACCGGATCTACTCCCTGTCCATCGCCGCGGCGGTCATCCTGGCGGCCCTCGCGTTCCTTGCCCGATTCACCCGGAGTCTGGCCGCCCGGGTCATCGACATGGAGCGGACCATGAGAAAAATCGCCGCCCGGGACCTGAGCGTCCGCAGCGGCGACGGCGGCGGCGACGAGATCGGTTCCCTGGGGCGGCACCTCAACGAATCCCTGACCATCCTGTCCGGATTCCTGGACACCGTCCGTGCCGCCGCCCACAAGGTGGAGGAGCTGAAGGATTCCCTCTCCGCGGGGACGAACCAGTCCGCCTCGGCGCTGAACCAGATAACGAAAAACATCGAATCCATCCGGGACCAGTTCATCACCCTGAACGGCAACATCTCCACATCCTCCGGAGCGGTCACCAGGATCGCGGAAAAGGTCCGGGACCTGGGCCGGGGGATCGACGAACAGTCCCGGGCCATCGGGGATTCGTCCAGTTCCATCGAAGAAATGACGGCCTCCATCGGGAACGTGGCGAAACTCTCCGGCGAACGCAAGGAGCGGGCCGAGGGGCTTCTGCGGATCATCCAGGAGGGAGGAGAGAAGGTGGGCGCCACCAACGACATCATCACATCCATCTCCAGGGAGATCGTCGATGTTCTGGAGATCATCGAGATCATCGACGACGTGTCGGATCAGACGAACATCCTTTCCATGAACGCCGCCATTCAGAGCGCCCACGCCGGCGACGCGGGACGGGGCTTCGCGGTGGTGGCGGAGGAAATCCGGAAGCTCGCGGAATCGACCTCCGAAAACGCCGCCCGGATAGACGCCGCCCTGAAATCCGTCACAGGAAAAATCCGGGAAGCCTCGGTTTCCAGCAACGCCAGCTTCACGTCCTTCGAACGGATAACCCGGGATGTGGAAGACTTCGCCAAAGCCCTGGCGGAAATTTCCGGCAGCATGGACGAACTCACGGTGGCCGGCCGGGACATTCTGAAGGCCACGGGGAAGATATCCGACGTGACGAAGAGCATCCTCCAGGGCTCCGAGGAGATGCGGCGGAACAGCGGAGAGATCGAAGCGGCCATGAAAAACGCGGAGGAGATCTCCGGCGGCGTGGTCAACGGCATAGGGGAGATCGACCTGGGGGCCAAGGAGATCCTCACGTCCATCATGGAGATAAACCGGATCGCCCAGGAGAGCCGGGAGAGGATGGAAGAGCTCAATACGGCGGTGAATTCCTTCAAAACGTCCTGAACCCTTCGGAGACCCTCCCGCCGGCGGCCTTCGGCCTGCGCGGTCGGCGGCAGGACCGGGCGGCGGCTGGCCGGGCGGTCCCGGAGCCGCGCGTTCCGTTGGGAGGTCCCGGAGCCGCGGCCGGATTCCCGGGGGGCGGCGACGGGAGCGCCGGAGCGCCCGGCCGGAGGCGGCAGGACCGGGCGGCGGCAGGATTCCCCGGAGCCGCGCGTTCCGTTGGGAGGTCCCGGAGCCGCGGCCGGATTCCCCGGGGCCGCGCCGGAGCACCCGGCCGGAGGCGGCAGGACCGGGCCGCCGGTCAGTACACCCCCACCACCTGCAGATCGTTCCAGGAGCCGGAGAAGCTGGAGAAATCCCCCACCCCTTCGGCGTAGACGGTCTGCAGGGAGTGCATCTCCGGAGGCTCCAGGGTCCGCCCCTGGGGGCTTATCCTCTTGGCCTGCACGAGGCCCCGGGAAAACACGATGTGCCGGTTGCTCATGCTGCCGAAGTAGTAGGTCTCCGGGTCCGACGGGACCGGCAGGTCCTTGATGGGGGCCTTGTCGCCCAGGCTCGGGTCCGAGGGGACCCAGCCGAAATTCTCCAGATAAAACTCGGTCCAGAAGTGGGGTTTGGCGCTCTTGCCGTCGGTGATCACATACCCGGCGATGGTGCGGGCGGGAATCCCGGCGCTCCTCAGCAGGGCCACGAAGAGGGTGGCGTAGGTGTAGGAGTCCCCGCTCTTCTCCTTCAGCCCCGTGACGGCGTCCCGATAGCCCTTCGCCGGATCGTAGCTCATCCGGCGCAGAAGATAGCTGTAGATGAGCCGGGCCTTCCGGTAGGGGTTCTTTTCCCGGCCCACCGCGGCCCGGGCGGCGGCTTCGATCTCCGGGTGGGAGGCGGGGGTGAAGGAGTTGGATACGGTATAGGCCTTGTACAGAGGCCGCTCGGTGTCGTAGTCCTGCCGCAGCCGGTCCGTCTGGATCCGGCACTCCACGGCGTATCTGTCCAGGATGAAGGTCTGGGCAACCCGGCGGGACGCCCCCCGGGGGAGGTCCTTGAGGTACACCAGGGTGAGGCCGTTGTGATTTTCGATCTCCGCCTTCGGCTCCTGGTTCAGAAGCTGCACCTCCCGCTGGTTGGGCCCCTCCTGCACCCGGGGGATCCACAGGTAGAGACCTCCCCCCTCCTTCTCGGAGGTGTTCCGCACATCCAGGGAGGACTGGACGGTGTAGGTCCGTTTATCGGAGAAGATCCTCCGCCCCGCGGACTGATCCAGTTCGAAGAAAACGGAATTGCTGTCTCCCTTGTCATTCCTGATGAAGACCCCTCCGCTCCCGGCCCCCACGGGGATGCGGACCCGGATCTCGCCGTCGGACCAGGCCTCGTAGTCGAAATCGGTCTGGCTCGCCGCGATGGAGGAGCCGCCCCCGTCGGAGGGCTGCCCCGGGGCATCCGCCGCGGGGGCCCAGGGGAAGAATACCAGGCCCGTCTCCCGGTTGGGCCCGAAGTTCCTGCCGGAAATGACCAGGAGGCCCCCCACCGGGGCCCGTTCGGGCTCCACCGACTCGATGTAGGGGGTGCCTGGCGCGGCTCCCCCCCGGAGCACCACGGGGATGTCGTTCTTGTTGGTGAAGAGGACCCCGTCGCTCCTGCCCATGGAGGTCATCACGTAGACCAGACCGGAGCCGGCATCCTCCGGAATGCGGACACTGATCCGCTCCGGACTCCATTCCAGGTAGGCGGAGGAAACGGGAAAGATGCCGGATATGCCGACCCGGCCCCGCTCCCGCCCGAAATGGCTTCCCTTGATCAGCAGGACCTCCCCGGGAAGGCCGATCTTCGGCTCGATGGAGTCGATCTCCGGCGCCTTTCCGGTGATGACCACGTTCAGAAAGAGGAGCAGCAGGAGGAAAGCGAGGATCACGAAGGGAAGCCGCATTCGGAGTAAGGCGGGAATGGAGGTTTTCATGGCGCCCCTTACGGCAGGACCTTGTCCGCCGGCCCGGTGTGGGGAAGGATTTTTATTTCCAGTTCGATGTCGTACATGTATTCCGATTTTTTCTCCACCCGTTTGACCCCCAGGGGGAAGAAGAGGACCTTCTCCCCCAGGGAGACGGGGATGCTTTTCAGCGTGGTGAGGTATTTGATCTCCTCCTGAAGGGGAGTGGAGATCCACACCTGTCCCTGGGCCACCAGGATGAGGGAATCCTTCGTCTGGATGTAGGGGGTGAACTGGGCGACGACCACCACGTTGCTGCCCACCAGCCTGACCCCGATCCCCCGGCCGGGGATCGTCGTCTCCGAGCTTTCCGCGTTCCAGACCGCCGCCTCCCCCGCCCCGGAGACCCGGGCGGCGATGAGGATTGTCAGGGACGGTTCCATGGCGCCCGCCAGGGGATCCTCCGTCCTCGCGGGCCCCTCCGCCCCGGCGGAGACGGGCGCCAGGAGAAGGGCCGCGAGCCCGAAGGCGAGGAGCCTCTTCGCCGGACCCCCTGAGCGCCGGCGGCGGGACGCGGCGAAACGGTCGCCGGACCCTGCGGGGAGCGGTCCCCTCATCGGGCGCCGCCCCGGAAAAACTCGTTTTCCCGCAGGAAGACGGGCTCCCCCCGGAACTCGAAGGTCCGGGTCTCCGGGAGCCGGATCGTGACCTCCCGGAGGAGTTCCTGCCGGTTCAGAATGTCCAGCAGCTGGTTCACATCCTTCACCTTGACCGTGAGGTCCAGGGGCTTGGCCTGTCCGGCGGCCCGACTCTCCGTCAGGAGGCGTCCCGGCCCGAGAACGACGGCGAGGCCCGCGCCGGCGCCGAACACCAGAACCCCCAGGGCCAGGGCGGCGGCGGCGGTGAGGCTGAAGCGCCGCTTCCAGAAGGGGTGCGGCGGGGAACCCAAGAGGCCATGAAGACCGCCCGGCCGGAGAGACCCGCCTGGACCGAAAATGCGGCTCGGCCCGGCGGCGGCCCCGGGGCGGCCGGTCTGTTCCGGACCCTCCCGCAGGGACTCCTTTATTCCGCGATAGAAGGATAGGGTCCCGGCGCAGGAGGGGTAGCGGGCCAGATGGTCCCGGATACTCTCTTTCCACGGGGACGGAACTTCACCGTCGCAGTAGGCGGAAAGAAGCTGTTTATCCGGGCACATCCCGCTCCTCCGATTCCCGCAGCATTCCCCCCAGGCGTTCCCTGGCCCGATACACCCGCACCTTCACATTCCCCTCGCTGATCCTCAGCACGGCGGCGATGTCCCGATAGCTGAGGTCGCCGTACTCCTTCAGGATGAGGACATCCCGGAGCTTTGCCGGAAGCTTCCCCAGGGCCGCCCGGACCCGCCGGGCCGTCTCGTCCCGAAGAACCGCCGCCTCTCCCGATTCCGCGGCGAGGGGGGCGGCCTTCATGGCCCGCCGATAGGCCTGGGCCTCCCTCCCCCGCCGTTTCCCGTGATTCAGCGCCAGGTTCTTGGCCACCCGGATGAGCCAGTAGACGGCTTCCTCCGGCTGGGGAAAACTCCGGTCTCGCTGAAAGAGTCTGATGAACGCTTCCTGGCAGATCTCCTCTGCGGTCTCCGAGTCTCCCGTCATCCGAACCAGCATCCTCATCAGAATGGGGAACGCCCGTTCGTAGATGGATTCAAAATCTCCTTCGGAGCCGCCTGATCCCGACATAAGCTAAACAACTCTTCCTTCGTTTCGTTACAGTTTATCAGGCCCGCCTCCAGCGCGTGCCGTCGGGACCGTCCTCCAGCGTGATGCCCTTCTCCTTCAGCAGCGCCCGGATCTCGTCGGCCCGGGCGAAGTTCCGGGCCTTCCGGGCCTCCAGCCTCTCGGCGATGAGGGCTTCCACCTCGGCGTCCAGATTCCCGTCGTCGATTTTCAGCAGGTCCAGTCCCAGGACCCGGTCCATCTCCGCCGCCGCGGCGATCTTCTCCCCGTCGGGGATGTTGCCGCTTTTGACCAGGGTCCAGAGGGCCGCCAGGGCCCGGGGCACATTGAGGTCCGCCGCCAGACTTTCATCGAATTCCTTCATGACCGCCGAAACGGCCGCGCCCCATGTCTCCCGCGCCGGGGAAGCATCCCGGGGAATCCGGGCCATCCGCTCCATCAGGTTTCCCCGGGCGGACCGGGCCGACTCCAGGCCCTCAAAGCTGAACTGCAGCTGGCTGCGGTAATGTCCCCCCAGGCAGAAATAGCGGTAGTCCAGGGGATGAAAGCCCTTCTCCACCAGGCGGTCCAGGGTCAGGAAACCTCCGGCGGACTTGGACATCTTGACCCGGTTCATCACCAGGAACTCGCCGTGGAGCCAGTACCGCACCCAGCGCTTCCCCGTGGCGGCCTCGCTCTGGGCGATCTCGTTGGTATGGTGGACGGGGATGTGATCGATGCCGCCGCAGTGGATGTCGAACTCCTCGCCCAGGTACTTCATGCTCATGGCGCTGCACTCCAGGTGCCATCCGGGGTAGCCCCGGCCCCAGGGGGAGTCCCAGATCATGGCCTGGTTTTCGAACTTCGACCTGGTGAACCACAGCACGAAGTCGTGGGGGTTGCGCTTGTTCTCGTCCACCGCGATCCGGGAGCCCGCCCGGAGTTCCTGACGGTCCAGCAGGGCGAGCCGGCCGTAATCGGGGAACTTGTCGATGCTGAAGTAGACATTCCCTCCGGCCTGGTAGGTGAAGCCCTTCTCCTCCAGGCGCTTCACCAGGGCGATCATGTCGGCGATGTGGTCCGTGGCCTTGCAGACCACCGAGGGACGCAGCAGGTTGAGCCGGTCGGTGTCCCGGAAAAACGCCCGGGTGTACATCTCGGCGATGTCCCAGACGCTGCGGCCCGACTCCCGGGCGCTCTTGAGGATCTTGTCCTCCCCGTCGTCGGCGTCGTCGGTGAGATGGCCCACGTCGGTGATGTTCATCACATGGTCCACCCCGTAGCCGAAATACTGGAGGCTCCTCCTCAGGATGTCCTCGAAGATGTAGGTCCGCAGATTGCCGATGTGGGCGAAGTTGTAGACCGTGGGGCCGCAGGTGTACATTCCCGCTCTTCCCGGATGAATGGGGACAAAGGGCTCCAGGGCCCTGCCCATGGTATTGTAGAGTTGCAGTTCCACCTGATACGTCCTTTTCGCTTTCTGGAATCGCCCAGTTTTTTCTGGTAGTATGGACCTTGTGGACAAGGTACGGAAATTCCTGAAAAAAATCAATATTTCCGGCAGAATCGCCGCGGAGGAGCCCATGAGCCGGCACACCACCTTCGAGGTGGGCGGCCCTGCGGACATCTACGCCGAACCGGCCGACTTCCGCGAGGCGGCGCACCTCCTGAGGGAAGCATCCCGGATGGGGCTGCCGGTCTTCGTGCTGGGGGGGGGCGCGAACATCCTGGTGTCCGACCGGGGCATCCGGGGTCTGGTGATGAGCACCGTCCGCATGGCGGAAGTCCGGGCTGAGGGGGAGGTCCTCACCGCCGGAGCGGGAGCGCCGGTGAGCGCCGTCGCCGAGGCCGCTGCGGAGGCCGGGCTGGGAGGCCTGGACTTCATCTACGCCATGCCCGGCAGCGTGGGCGGCGCCCTGTGGATGAACGCCCGCTGCTACGATTCCTCCATCGCCGATGTCCTGGAGAGCGTCCGGTATCTGGACGGGGCCCTGGAGCCCCGGCGGGCCGGAGCGGAGGACCCGGACTTCATGGCCGGCTTCGACTACAAAAAATCCCCCTTCCAGCGGGGAGACATGGTGATCCTGGAGGCCTCCTTCCGGCTGCGCCGGACGGACCCGGAGACCCTGTGGAAAAGGATGCGGGAAATCCGGGAGGACCGGACCGCCAAGGGCCATTTCCTCGCCCCCTCGGCGGGATCGGTTTTCAAGAACAACCGGGACTTCGGGGCCCCCTCGGGGGTGATCATCGACCGGCTGGGGCTGCGGGGTCTGTCCGTCGGCCCGGCCCGGGTCTCGCCCCTGCACGCCAACATCATCCTGAACACCGGAGGGGCCACCGCCCGGGATATCCGCAGCCTGATCCATGCCGTGCAGGACCGGGTCTTCGCAGCCCGCGGTTTCCGGCTGGAGCCGGAGACTCTCTTCGTGGGAGACTGGGACGGGGAGGAATTCCTGTAAAAACTAACGGCGGATGCGCCAGCCCAGGATGAACCGGGCGTGCTTTATGGGGTCTTTCCGGAAAGCCGCGATCCCCGACGGGTCCGCCGAAAGCCCCTGGAACTGCAGCTCCGCCTCGATTCGCGTTCCCCGCCGCGCCAGGGCTCCCCGGATGCCGCCGGAGATTTCCGGTTCGGGCGTCAGCCCGGTCAGCCCGGGCTGAGGCCCGGGCCCCGGCCCGGGTTTCCACTCCCCCGAGGCCTGGACCCCCAACTCCCAGCCCCGGGGGCGGAACTCCGCCTCCCAGGAGATCCGGGCCTTGCCGAAAGCGCCGTCGTTCCACTCTCCCCTGAAACCCGCCTCCAGGGACGCCGTCTTCCCCCGACAGGCTGCGGAGGCCCGGGATACGAACCGCCGGGAAACCGTCCCGCCGGAGGATATCTCCCGGCTGCCGGCGCCGGCCAGGGACAGCTTCATCCGCCGTCCCCGGAGGTCCAGCCCCCCTTCCAGGTCCCGCCTCCCCGGGGCCCGGCGGCCCGGCAGGGATTCCGCCCGCCCTCCCTCGGACCGCAGCCGGCCGTGGACCGACAGAGTCCCCCGGGGGAAAAGCCGGGCCTCCGCGGCGACGGCGCCGCGGTCCGAGGGGTAGGTTCCCGCCGGGGTGACATATCCGGCCCCGCAGGTCCCGGCCATGATCCCCGCCTCCACCAGGGCGGAGCGGTGAAAACCCCGCAGGTGGACGAAACCCGAGGAGGGGACCCGGGCGCCCCGGGATATGCCGAAGGAAAGCCCCAGGGAGGTGTCGGCGCCGGTGAGGGTGTCCAGGGGAACCCGGGCTCCCGCCGCCAGATGGAGCAGGGCCCCGCCGGGGTACACCGGTCTGTCGGGAAACCATTCATCCGGGACCCGCCCCGGGTCGGGGCAGGAGGCCATGACCAGGGCGGACAAACGGGGCTCCCCCCGGCCTCCCAGAGCAAGGGAGGCGGCGGCGTGCAGGTCCTCCCCGCCCCGGAGAAAACCCCCGACTCCCAGAAGACCGTCCGGGGCGGCGACCCAGACCCCCAGACGGGAGGACCGGTCCATGCCGGTCCGCAGGGTCAGTCGGGTCTCCTCCTCGAAGACGGGGCTCCCGGCTCC
>JAKQWJ010000121.1 GCA_029562045.1 Spirochaetota bacterium
CTGCCAGACCACCACCAGGAGGAAAACTGCGATCAGGACCTGGCCCGCCAGGTGTATCCACCGGCGCAGTCCCGCCGGCAGCTTCGCGACGATGACGTCGAAACCGATGTGTTTATTCTCCCGCATGGCCACATAGGCTCCCACGAAGGAGAGCCAGACGATCATGAGCCGGGTGATCTCTTCGGACCAGGAAAGAGGCATGTTCAGCACATAACGGTAGAAGACCGAGATGAACACCACCACCGTCATCCCCAGGACCAGAAATGCGGTGAAGATGTCCACGACCTTGTCGAGCTTTTTTTTCATATTGTGCTCCGATAGAAAAAAAGGAGGCCCGAAGGGGCCTCCTGATATGTGGTGAATCAGTTGGCCAGGGCGGAGATCTGTTCCATCAGTTCCGCGGCGTCCTTGAACTTGTTGGTATCGGTGATCATCTTCCAGACCGGCTTCGAGATGGCCACGAAAGCCTTCGCGTCGGCGGTGTTTACCTGGATGCCTTTCTTTTTCATCACGTCCGCCAGCTGGCTGTCCGCCTCGGCGCCCAGGCGGCGGGTGTACACGGCGGTTTCCTTCCCCGCGTCCACCAGGATTTTCTGCAGATCCGCCGGCTGCGCATCGAAGAGTTTTTTGTTCATCAGAAGGTGGACCGCCGAATAGACATGCCCCGTCAGGGAGAGGTATTTCTGGACCTCATGGATGGATGCCTGATAGATCGTGGCCATGGGGTTTTCCTGGCCGTCGATGATGTTCTGCTGCAGGGCCCCGAAGACTTCGGTGAAGGGCATGGCCACCGGATTGGCTCCGTAGGCCTTGAAGGTGCTCATCCGCACCGGGCTCTCGGGGATCCGGAGCTTGATGCCCGCCAGGTCCTCGGGCTTGTAGATGGGGCGCTTGTTGTTGGTGATGTGCCGGTAGCCGTTCTCCCAGTAGCCCAGGTGCTTGATCCCCACGTCTTCCAGAGGTTTGGCGAGTTTCTGCCCCAGTTCTCCGTCCAGGGCCTTGGTCACGTGTTCCCGGCTGACGAACAGGTAGGGAGCGTCCAGCAGCTTGAAGTAATCGTCCAGGGACACCACCGGGGAGGAGGACAGCCCCAGTTCCAGGGTCCCCAGCTTCACGCTCTCCTGGATGTCCTTGTCCGCTCCCAGCTGGCCGTTGGGGTAGTGTTCCACCACGATGCGGCCCCGGGCGGCGGCCTCCACCAGTTCCTTGAGCTTCACGGAGCCTTTGTAGTACAGGCCCTCTTCGGTATGGGTGTGGGCGATTCGGAGAACCACGGGCTTGGCCGCGGCTCCGCTTCCCGCCCCTTCCTTGGACCCTCCCGCGTAGACGAGGGTCAGGGACGCCGCCAGGAGAAGGACGATGCCGAGTGTCTTTTTCATTCTTTCGGTCTCCTTTGTACGATACGTGTAAACGATACATTAAATTCGCAAAAATCATGCCAACGAAATGGAAATATCATAAGTCATGATCATGAAAGAAGTTGTTCTTTTTTTGCCGCCCCCGTCGACGCCCCCGCGCGTCGTATGTTTCATATAGATATGTTACATATTGAAACGAGTGTATGAGTATGATACCGTTCGGCATGCTGAAGATAACCTTCGTCATTCCCTATTTCGATCTCGCCGATACGGTGGCCAAATACATAGCCCAGGGGGATCACGGCAACATCCGCTTCGACACCACCCATCTCGTCGGCGTGGAAGACGTGAAGAACCTCTCCTTTAACTGCGACATCATCATAGCCCGGGGCATCACCTGCGCGGCTCTTCGGGAGTATCATCGGAGGCTGACGGTGGTGGAAATACCCGTCACCGGGTACGACGTCATCCGCGCCCTGGAGGAATGCAAAAGGATGTTCGGCGCCCGGAAGGTGGCCGTCATCGGGACGGGGACCATGGTCTACGGGGCGCCCTCGCTGGACCATATCCTGGGAATGCAGGTCATGGTCTTTCCGGTGGAAAAAGAGAAGGAAGCGGAGGCCTCGATCCATCGGGCGGTCTCCCTGGGGGCGGAGGCCGTGGTGGGAGGGCTCATGGTCTACAATCTGGCCCTTTCCATGGGGCTGCCCTGCACCTGGATCAAATCCGGGGAGGACGCGATACGGCAGGCCGTGGACGAGGCGGTCCGGGTGGGGAGAATCCTGGAGACGGAACGGGAAAGGGCGGAGTTCTTCAAGATCATCATGGATTACACCCACGAGGGGATCCTGGCGGTCAACCGGGAGGGGATCGTGACGGCCTGCAACCGGTCCGCCCGGGGCATCCTGGGACGGGAGGACGACCTTCTGGGCGTCCCCGCTTCGCGGATCCTTCCGTCCCCCGCCGTCCTGGCCCGGGTCCTGGATCGGGGCGAGGAGGAGGTGGGGGTTCTGCAGGTTCTGAAAGATTCCCATCTGGCGGCGAACTTCGTCCCCCTGAAGGTGGGGGGGAAAACCGCCGGGGCGGTGGCCACCTTTCAGAACGTCCATCGGATCCTGGAGATGGGCGGGGAAATGCGGAAGAGGATCTACAGCACGGGACACAGGGCCAAGTACTCCTTCCGGGACATCCTGGGGGAGAGCGGCGCCATCAGGGCCGCCATCGGGCGGGCGGAAAAATACAGCGCGGTGGACGCCAACGTGCTGATCCACGGGGAGACCGGGGTGGGGAAGGAGCTCTTCGCCCACAGCATCCACCAGGCCAGTTCCCGGGCGGGGGGGCCCTTCGTGGCGGTCAACTGCGCCGCCCTTCCGGAGAACCTCCTGGAAAGCGAACTCTTCGGCTACGTGGAGGGAGCCTTCACCGGGGCGATGAAGGGAGGGAAGGCGGGCCTCTTCGAACTGGCCCATCAGGGGACGATTTTTCTTGACGAGGTGGGCGAGATCCCGCCGACCCTGCAGGCCAAACTGCTGCGGGTCCTGCAGGAGCGGGAAATCATGCGCATCGGCCACGACCGGGTGATACCGGTCAACCTGCGGATCATCGCGGCGACGAACAAAGACCTGACACGGATGGCCGCTGAGGATCTGTTCCGGCGGGACATCCTGTTCCGCCTGGATGTTCTCCGGATCAACGTCCCCCCCCTCCGGGAAAGGAAGGAGGACCTCCCCCTTCTGGCAGGCCATTTTCTGGCCCTCTACCGGGCCCGGCAGGGGCGGCCGCCCATCCGGATGAGCCCCCGGGCCATGGCGCTCCTGGGGGACTACGATTGGCCGGGGAATGTCCGGGAACTGGCGAACCTCTGCGAGAGGCTTTCTGCCCTGCAGGAGGGGGACCGGGCAGGGGCCGGGGAGGTGGCGGCCCTGCTGGATCGCAGCCCGGGCCTCCCGTCCCGGGGAAGCGCCGGCTCCGAGGCGGCCCCCCGATGGAACCTCCGGGAAATGGAGAGGGAGGCTTTGCTCTCCGCCGTCGAGGAGGCGGGGGGCAACTTCTCGCTGGCCGCCCGGAGTCTGGGGATAAGCCGCTCCACCCTGTGGCGGAAATGGAAGACCCTGAGGAGTTAGAGGGTGGCCAGCATCAGGGCCTTGATCGTGTGTTTCCGGTTCTCCGCCTCGTCCCATACCCGGGAGGCGGGGCCTTCGATGGTTTCCACGGCGACCTCGTTGCCCTTCACCGCCGGCAGACAGTGGAGGAAGATGCTGTCTTTCCGGCCGGTCCGGGCCATCAGAGCGTCGTTGACCTGGTAGGGCCTCAGGAGCCGCAGCCTTTCATCGGACTTCGCCTCCTCTCCCATGGAAACCCAGATGTCGGTATAGACCGCGTCGGCCCCGGACAGTTCCGGGCCGATCTCGTCGGTGACCCGGATCTCAGCCCCCGATTCCTTCGCGATGGAGCGGCAGTTTTCCAGGTGCCGCTGGTCCGGGAAGAGGCTCCGGGGCGACACGATGGAGTAGTGCACCCCCATTTTGGCGCACCCGATGCTCAAGGCCCGGGCCACATTGTTTCGGCCGTCCCCGACGAAAACCAGCCTGGTCCCCGCCAGGCGTCCGAACTCTTCTTCGATGGTCATCAGGTCCGCCAGGACCTGGGTGGGGTGGTCCACATCGGTGAGTCCGTTGTACACCGGGACGCCGGAATAGCGGGCCAGGGCCACCACCGCCTCCTGCTGGAAGCCCCGGAACTGGATGGCGTCGAACATCCGTCCCAGGACCCGGGCGGTGTCCTCGATGCTTTCCTTGGAGCCCAGCTGGATGTCCTGGGTGGAGAGAAAGACCGGATGGCCCCCCTCTTCGCCGAAGGCGGTTTCGAAGGCGCAGCGGGTCCGGGTGGACCGCTTCTCGAAGATCAGAGCCAGGGTTTTTCCGGCGAAACGGTTTTGGACCAGACCTTCCTTTTTTTCCTTTTTGACCTGGTGGGAAAGATCCAGGATCTGCCTGATTTCCCGGGGTGAAAAATCCGCCAGGGAAACGAGAGACCGGCCTTTCAGTGAGTTCTGCATGATGAGACCTCCATCGTCAGAATAGGCGCGCCTGAAAGAGTTCGGGCGGAAAAAAAGCCCGAAGGGCTTCCAGTATGGTGTCCGCGTACAGGAACTGGATGGATGATACCACTTCCCGGGGAATTTCTTCAATATCTTTGGCGTTTTCCCGGGGAAGGAAAACCCGGGTGAGGCCGTTGCGGTGGGCCGCCAGGACCTTCTCCTTGATGCCCCCCACGGGCAGCACCCGTCCGGTGAGGGTTATCTCCCCGGTCATGGCGATGCCGGGAGTGACGGAGATCCCCGACAGGGCCGACAGGAGGGCCGCGGCTATGGTTATCCCCGCGGAGGGACCATCCTTGGGGATGGCGCCCTCGGGAACATGAATGTGGATGTCCTTTCCCCGGTGGAACTCCGGTGAGAGCTTGAACACGTCGGACTGGGATTTGAGGTAGGAGAAGGCGGTGAGGGCGCTCTCCTTCATGATCTCCCCCAGGCTTCCGGTCAGGAGCAGCTCACCGTTGCCGTCGAAGACCGCAGCCTCCACCGGCAGCAGAGTGCCCCCCAGCTCGGTCCAGGCCAGCCCGTAGGCAAAGCCCGGCCGCTCCTCCTTGTAGAGGAGGTCCCGCTTGTGCCGGGGGCTTCCCAGGAACTGGGGGATATTGCGGGCGGTGACGGTGATGGAAAAAGGTTTTTTTCCCGAGCGGTCGGAGTTACGGCTGTGCGGGTGCGCGGGGCCGGCGGGGCCGGGGCGGCCCGGGCCGGCGGGGTCCAAATCGCCCGATCCGGTGGGGCAGGCGGGGCCGGGCCCGGGGGTGGAGCCGGCC
>JAKQWJ010000123.1 GCA_029562045.1 Spirochaetota bacterium
GGGAGGACCTCTTCTACCGCCTCAATGTGGTGAACATCCACATGCCCCCCCTGCGGGAGCGGAGGGACGATATCCCCCTCCTGGTGGCGGCCTTTCTGAAGGAGTTCGCCGAGGAGAACGGCAGGAAGATCGACGGCATCGAGCCCAGGGCGCGGTCCGCCCTGTACAGCTACCCCTGGCCGGGGAATGTCCGGGAACTGCGGAACTGCATCGAGAGTGCCGTGGTGATGAGCAAGGGGCCGGTGATCACCTGTGACGACCTTCCCCCCACCATCCGCAGCGGCGCGGAGGACGCCAACTTCATAAAAATCTCCCTGGGCTCCAGCATGGCCGATGCGGAGAAGGAGATCATCCGGGGAACGCTGAACCATCTGCGGGGAAACAAGTCCCGCACCGCAGAGGTGCTGGGGATCGGACGGAAGACCCTGCACCGGAAGATAAACGAATACAGGATCGAGGAGGGCGAGGATGAAGCTTGAAGGACGTTGCGCCGTCGTCACCGGAGGCACCGGGGGTCTGGGCTGGAGGATCTGCAGGGCCCTGGCGGACGGGGGGATGAAGGTGGTCCTGGTGTACCTGAACTCCCGGGAGAAGGCGGAGGAGTACGCCGCGGAGCTGCGGGCCGGGGGGACGGAGGCGGTGGCGGTCCAGGCGGACGTGACCACCGACCGGGGGATCGCCGCCATGGCGGGGGAGGCGGAGCGGCGCTTCGGCGGGGCCGACGCCCTGGTCCTGGACGCCGCCTTCAACCAGTGGGTGCCCTTCCCGGATCTGGAGGCCCTGGAGCCCTCCCTGTGGGGCAAGATTATGGACTACAACCTCACCGCCCCCTACAAGGCCATCCGGGCCATGGGCCCGGGGATGAAAAAACGGGGAGGTGGCAGGATCGTCACCGTCTCATCCATCGCGGGCTTCCACCCCTCGGGGAGCAGCATCGCCTACTGCGTGTCCAAGGCGGGGCTCATCCATCTGACCCGCTGCATGGCGGTGGCCCTGGCCCCGGAGGTGTTGGTGAACGGCGTGGCCCCGGGGCTCATGGAAGGAACCCGGATGACGGAGAACCTGGCCCCGGAGTACGCGGAAAGCGCCCGGAAGTCCGCCCTCATCGGAAAGGCGGCGGACCGGGACGATGTGGCCGACGCGGTGCGGACCCTCATCGCCACGGACAGCATCACCGGACAGACCCTTATCGTGGACGGGGGCAAGGTGTATCATTGACGGAACGCGCCGCCGCCGGGGGGCCCTGACGCCCGGCCTCGCCCGGACTGTGTCCAGCCCGGACCGGCCCGGGCCCGGCCCGTTCCGGACCCGGAACGGGCCGGGCTGAACAACGGCCGGCCCCGGCGGCGCCTCGACCGAAGAAGGACGCCTATGAACCATTCGCCGAACCATTCGCTGCGCACGGAGTTTCTGGGACAAAGCCTCCCGTCCCCGCTGGTCCTCCCCTCGGGCATCCTGGGGATGTCCCACGGGTCCCTCCGCTACGCCCTGGAGAAGGGCTACGGGCTGGTCACCACCAAGTCCCTGTCCCTGTCCCCCCGGGAGGGGCACGAGGGTCCCGTGGTGGCCCGCTTCGCGGGGGGCGTCCTGAACAGTCTGGGGCTCTGCAACCCCGGCATCGACGAGGGCCTCCGGGAGGTGGCGCGGTTCGTCGAGGCCACGGGGGCCCCGGTTCTGGTGAGCCTCTTCGCGGTGAACCGGCCCGATTTCGTGGAGCTGGCCCGCCGGGCCTGCGACGGCGCCGGGTCCTTCATCGAGCTGAACCTCTCCTGCCCCAATGTGATGGACGAGTTCGGCGTCCCGCTGGCGGCCTCCAGGGACCTGGTGGCGGACATCGTGGAGGGGGTCAAAAAGGTCTGCCGCCTCCCGGTGGTGGCCAAGCTCTCCCCCAACGCCCTGGACCTCCCGTCCATCGCCCTGGCCGCCCAGGAGGCGGGGGCCGACGGGGTCACCCTGATCAACACCCTGGGGCCGGGGCTTCTCATCGACACCACCGCCCGGAAGCCCGTCCTGCACCCCCGCTTCGGCGGGATCTCCGGGCCCGCCATCCTGCCCCTGGCCTTGAAGATCGTCCACGAATGCTCCGGGGTCCTGAAAGTCCCCGTCATCGGCATGGGCGGGGTCTCCACCGGGGACGACGCGGTGCAGATGCTCATGGCCGGGGCCTCCCTGGTGGGGGTGGGGACGGCGGTGTGGCTTTCGGGGATCGGCGTGGTGGACGAGATCAACCTGGGCATCCGGGAGTACCTGGAGCGGGAGGGCATCCCGTCGGTGGCGGGGATCCCGAAACTGGAGACGGGCCATGAACGATAGGATCACCGTGAGGATAGCCGACACGAGACCCGAGGGGCCGAAGGCGACGACGCTGTATGTCGACGCCGGGATGGAGGTTCTGCCGGGGCAGTTTCTGATGGTCGCCGACTTCGCCGGGGGGGAGAAGCCCTTCTCCGTTTCGGAGGCGGAAGGGGGGCGCCTGGGGATCACCGTCAGGGAGTACGGGCCCTTCTCCCGGCGCCTCCGCTCCATGGAGAAGGGAGGCCTTCTCAGCCTCCGGGGCCCCTACGGCCGGCCCTTCACCCCCCGTCCGGGGGACTGCCTCCTGGTGGGGGGAGGGAGCGGCATCGCCCCCCTGCATCTTCTCGCCCGGGCCATCCTGGCCGCGGGGGGCCGGGTGACGGTGGTCAGCGGGGCCCGGACCCGGGACGAGATTCTTCTGGGGGACCGGTTCCGGAGACTGCCGCTGGATTATCACGAAACCGCCGAGGACGAAGGGGAGGGGCTCACCGCCGTGGACCTGGCCGCGCGGGTCATGGAAAGGAAGCGGCCGGATTTCGTCTACGCCGCGGGACCCGAAGGGATGCTGGCGGCGCTGCGCCCCCGGCTGGGGGACCTGGACTACCAGTTTTCCCTGGAGAGGTACATGAAGTGCGGGGTGGGCATCTGCGGCAGCTGCACCTGCGACCCCACGGGGATCCGGATCTGCGTGGAAGGCCCGGTGCTGGACCGGGACCGGATCGAGGAGCTGGAGGATTTCGGCCGGTACAAGCGGGACGCTTCGGGGGCCCGGGTCTATTTCCCCGGTGCCTTGCCCGGCGCCTGACCCGTGCCCAGTCCGTGCCTGACTCGAGCCTGCGTGCCCAGCCTGATCCGTGCCCAGCCCAGGCCAAGCCCGGACCCAGCCTGAGCCTGTCGGCCTTGCCCGGCGCCTGACCCGTGCCCAGCCCGAGCCTGTCGGCCCGAGCGGGCCGTTCCGGCCCCGGCGGCTTTCTCAGTCCCTCCGGCGGCCGAAGAAGCGGAGCATGAAGAGGAAGAGGTTGATGAAGTCCAGGTAGAGCTTCAGGGCCCCCATGATGGACAGGCGGAGGAAAACCGACTCGTCCTCCCCTGCGGCCCGGGCGCTCCAGCCCTTGATGACCTGGGTGTCCCAGGCGGTGAGACCGATGAAGACCGCCACCCCCACCAGAGAGATGAGCCAGTCCAGTCCGGAACTCTTCAGAAAGAGATTGACCAGCGACGCGATGATGAGCCCCCAGAGCCCCATGACCAGGTAGCTGGAGAAGGCCGCCAGGTCCCGCCGGGTGGTGACGGCGTAGACGCTCATGGCGGCGAAGGTCCCGGCGGTGATGAAGAAGGTGGCGGCCACGCTGGTTCCGGTGTACACCAGGAACACGCTGGACAGGCTGGCGCCCATCAGCGCGGCGAAGGCGGAGAACCAGAGGGTGGCGGCGCCGGCGCTGAGGCTCATTATCCTGGCGGAGAGGTACCACACGATCCCTATGGGGGCGAAAAGCAGGACCATGTACACCAGCCTGTTGGAGTAAATGGCCTGGATGTACCGGGGGTTGGACGCCACCCCCAAGGCGACGATCCCCGTCAGCGCCAGCCCTGCGGCCATCCACAGGTAAACGTTTCGCAGAACGCTCCTCTCCCTGACCAGGGCGGCATCGTCATAAAATCTTCCTTCAGTCACAGTATCCTCCCGATATCGCGGATTTTTTCATGCAGGCACGACCGAACCCGTGACGGCCCGCCGGGTTCCCCTCCCATAGGTCCCGGGCCGATGGCGGATGCGGTCTTACACCAATGTACCAAAAATCTGTCGAAGATCCAAGAAAATACCGGCCTTTCCCCGGTAGGGAAATCCGTTCTTCAGGGGGAATTCCGTCTGGAAGGGCGGCGCAGCGACGCATCGTTCCGCGCCCCGGGAAGCGGTCTTTCCTGAAATCGGACTCTCCCCCCACCGCAAGCGCCATCGCTCCGCGTCCCGGGGGCGGTCTTTCCTGAAATAGAACTTCTCCCCCTATCGCGGGTACCATCGCTCCGCGTCCCGGGGGGCAGTTACGTCATCTGCGGGTCCGTCCCGGGCCCGGATGATCGCCGGTTCATGGGAAAAGCGTAAAAAATATCCATTTCAATGTTACCTTTTCCCGGCGTGTTTGTTTATTGTGTGGGAATGGACGTGGTTCCGCTTCTCTGTCGTGACATTCCGAGGTTGCTCCTAGAGGTTTCCTCCTCCTTTACTCTGGGAGTCATCGTTTTGGGGTTCCTGCGCCGCGGTAGGGGTGCAGGAGCCCCTTTTTTTATGCCGCCGTCCCCGCCTCCCCCGGGGCCGGCGCGCCGGGAGGCCGATCATGAATGACGAGCACCTGCTGGCCTTCGTGTCCGCCCCCCCCGAAGTGGGGAGGACTCTGGCTCAGGCCCTGGTGGACGAGAAGACCGCCGCCTGCGTCCAGATTATCCCCGGGGCGGCCTCGTTCTACCGGTGGAAGGGCAGGATCGAGAGCGACCAGGAGTCCCTGCTTCTGATAAAGACTCTCCGCTCCTGTCTTCCCCGGATACGGGCCCTTGTCGAAAAAATCCACCCCTACGAGATCCCGGAGCTGCTCTGCCTCCCTATCGTCGGGGGGCTGGACAGATATCTGGACTGGCTCCGGGACAATGTGGATCCCCGGGAGGCGCCCCCGGACTGACCCGCGCCGCCATGTCGAAGGCACGCCTCGAAAAATTTCCCGGCCCGCGCCGCCCGGCGCCTCTCCCGGAGGATCCCGCCCGGAGAGCCGCCGGCGGGAATGTCCGGAAAGGCGCCCCTGGAGGCTTATCCCCGGGAGGCCGTCAGGGCCTCGTCCAGAGCC
>JAKQWJ010000146.1 GCA_029562045.1 Spirochaetota bacterium
CGTAGGCCAGCCCCGGAGGCAGAATCACCGTCCGTTTTTCCCCCACCCGCATGTCCAGCACCGATTCGTCCCAGCCCGGGATGACCCGGCCACTGCCGGCCTGGAACTGCAGGGGGGAGCCCCGGTTTACGGAGCTGTCGAAGACGCGGCCGTCCAGAAAGAGTCCGGTGTAGTGCACCGTCACCAGGTCCCCCGCCGCGGGTTTCGCCCCGGATCCCTCCCTGACGATCGTGTAATGGATGCCCGAGGCGCTCTTCCGCGCCCCCGGCAGGAGCTCCCCGATCCGGGCTTCCACGGCCCGGCGCTGTTCTTCCTGCTTCTTCGCTTCCCTGGCCGCGGCGTTTTTCAGGGCCGCATCGAAGGCCGCCTGGTCCGCGACGAAACTCTTGGCCCTGGCCCCCTGCCGGATGATGGTCACCCGGGTAATCACATCACCCTGCCGGATCCGGTCCACCACATCCTGCCCCGAAACCACCTTTCCGAAAACGGTGTGCTTTCCGTCCAGCCAGGGAGTTTCCTTGTGGGTTATGAAAAACTGGCTGCCGTTGGTGCCGGGACCCCGGTTGGCCATGGACAGGACACCCGGCCCCGAGTGGCGCAGGCTGTCGTCGAACTCGTCGGGGAAGGTGTAGCCCGGACCCCCGGAGCCGTTGCCCGCGGGGTCTCCCCCCTGGATCATGAACTCCGGGACCACCCGGTGGAACGTGAGACCGTCGTAGAAGGGTTTGCCGGGCCGGCCGCCCCCCCCGATGGAGCCCTCGGCGAGACCGACGAAATTGATGACCGTCAGCGGGGCCTTTTCGTACTCCAGCCGCAGAACGATGTCCCCCCGGCGGGTGGAGATTCTGGCGTACAGGCCGTCCGCCGGTTCCTGGGCTTCCAGTCCGCCGGCTCCGGTGGAGATGGCCGCCACCAGGGCCAGGACCCGGACGCCCCGGCGCGGGAAATGCATGCTCATGGGATCGCCTCCTCTTGAGTGGGGGAAAAGATACGACTTAGCCCCGGCGCTGTCAACGCCGGGGGCCGCCGTCATGGAGGGGCGGCCACTCAACGGCCCGGGCCTGCCGTGACGGCCGGCGGTCCCGGCCGCCGGACCCCGCAGCTTTCTTCTTCCGCCGGCGGCCCCTGGGGCCGGGGCAGGCCGTCCCGCTGTGGCGGCCTGCTTTCCTCTCGTCGGACCCCCGCCCCGCGGGGGCCTCAGACCTTTCGCACCATGATGACCCCCTCGATGGCCCTGAGCTTGTCCAGAAGGCCGTTGGTGATGTCCCCGTCGATCTCGATGATGTTGTAGGCCACCTCGTCCCGGTGGCGGTTCAGCAGGTTGGCGATGTTGATCTTCTCGTCCGCCAGAAGGGTGGTGATCTGGCCCACCATGTTGGGGATGTTCAGATTGGCCACGGTGATCCTTTTCCTCCGGGAGTCCTCCATCACACAGTCCGGAAAGTTCACCGAATGGTGGATGTTCCCCGTCTCCAGGTAGGTTTTCAGCTGGTCCGCCGTCATGGCGGCGCAGTTGTCCTCCGATTCCGGGGTGGAGGCCCCCAGATGGGGGATGGCGATGACATTGTTCTCTTTGAGAAGGTCCTCCTCCGGAAAATCGGTGACGTAACAGGCGATCTTCTCCGACCGGAGGGCCTCGATCAGGTCCTCGTTCCGCACCAGGCCCCCCCGGGCGAAGTTGAGGACCCTCGCCCCCTTTTTCATCATGGCGAAGCGCTCGGCGTTCAGGAAGCCCCGGGTCTTGTCGGTGAGGGGCGTCTGGATGGACACGTAGTCGCACTGCCGGAGCATGCTCTCCAGCCCCTCCGCCCTCTGGACCTCCCGAGCCAGCCGCCAGGCGGACTCCACCGAGATGAAGGGGTCGTAGCCGATGACGCGCATCCCCAGGGCGATGGCGGCGTTGGCCACCATGACCCCCACCGAGCCCAGGCCGATGATGCCCAGGGTCTTCCCCGCCACCTCGGGCCCGGAGAAACGGCCCTTCTCTTTCTCGATGAGTTCCGGGAGTTCCTCACCCCGGCCGATCAGGCTCCTGGTCCAGACGATGCCTTCGTGGATCCTCCGGGACGACAGCAGGAGCCCCGCGATGGTGAGTTCCTTGACCCCGTTGGCGTTGGCCCCGGGAGTGTTGAAAACCACGATTCCCGCCTTGGTGCAGCGGGCCACGGGGATGTTGTTGACCCCCGCGCCGGAGCGGGCGATGGCCCGCAGGGAGGGGGGAAAGGTCATGTCGTGGAGCGAACTGCTCCGGACAATGATGGCGTGGGGATCGGAGAATTCCGACGCGATCTCGTACTCGTCCCGGGGAAGAACCTCCAGCCCCTTGGCGGAAATTTTGTTTATGGTCTGAATTCTAAACATGCGGCGCTCCATTTCTCTGGTTGCGGGCCTCGAAGTCCCGCATGAACTGCACGAGTTTTTCCACACCCTCCCGGGGCATGGCGTTGTAGATGCTGGCCCGGATTCCCCCCACCAGCCGGTGGCCCTTCAGGTTCACGAAGCCCCGGGCCTCGGCCTCCTTCAGGAAGGCCTCGTTCAGCTCCTCCGTGGGCAGCACGAAGGGCACATTCATCAGGGAACGGTCTTTTTTGTCCGCCGTTCCCCGGAAAAGCCGGGAGGAATCCAGATAATCGTAGAGGACATCCGCCTTCTCCCGGTTGCGCCGGTGCATCTCCGGGACCCCTCCCAGGCGGCGCAGCTCCTCCAGCACCAGTTTGACCATGTACACGATCCAGCAGGGAGGGGTGTTGTACAGGGAGCCGTTCTCCGCGTGGATGTCGTAACGGAGCATCGTGGGGGTCCAGGCCCGATGGCGGCCGATGAGGTCCTCCCGGATGACGACCAGGGTGATCCCCGCAGGACCCAGGTTCTTCTGGACCCCCGCGTAGATGAGCCCGTAGGAGGCCACATCCACCGGTTCGGAGAGGATGTTGCTGGACATGTCCGCCACCAGCGGAACGGCGCCGGTCCCGGGGACGGAGGTGAACCGGGTCCCGTAGATCGTGTTGTTGGTGGTGATGTGATAGTAGGCCGCTCCGGGGGTCGGGGGCGGGGTTTCGGGAATATAGGCGAAGTTCCGGTCCTTCGATGTGGCCACGGGGTTGACCGTCCCGTACCGGGCAGCCTCTTCGGCGGCCTTCTTCGCCCAGACGCCGGTTATGACGTAGTCCGCCGCGCCCCCCTCGGGGAGGAGGTTCAGCGGCACCATGGAGAACTGCAGAGAGGCACCCCCCTGCAGAAAAAGCACCCTGTGGGATCCGGGGATACCCATGAGTTCCCGCAGGAGCCCTTCGGTCTCCGCCATGATCCCCTCGAAGACCGGCGACCGATGGCTCATCTCCATCACCGACTGGCCGGAACCCCGGTAATCCAGAATCTCCGAGGCGGCCTTTTTCAGAACCTCCTCGGGCAGCGCCGAGGGTCCCGCGGAAAAATTGTACACTCTGCCCATGATCAGACTCCCTCCCTGTCGAGATATCCCGATATGATGTCCAATTCCCCGGTAAGGGAAACATTTCTGACCACCACCCCCTTCCCCGCCGGGGCGATGAGGACGGGGGTGAAGTTGACCAGCGCCCGGGCCCCGCCCTCCACGAGGCGCTCCGCCACCTCCCGGGCGGCCTCGGCGGGGACCGCCAGGATCCCCACCAGTATGCCCTTTTCCCGGGTTACCCGGACTATCTCCCGGGAATGGAACAGGGGGACCTCGGTGCGGGTCAGCTCGATCCGGTTGATGCTGGCGTCGAAGGCGGCGGCGATGGGGTAGCGCAGGTCGGTCCACTCCCTTTTCTTGTGGAGAATGGCGCTCCCCAGCCGCCCCAGCCCCACCAGGGCCACGGGACGGACCTTCTCCAGCCCCAGCCCCCGTCCGATGAGGCTCCGCAGCCTCGCCGCGTCGTAACCCTGATCGGAATCGGCGGCCCTGTCCGGATCCGCCTCCTGTTCGGCCTGCAGGAAGGTTTTCAGCAGGCTCAGGTCCTTGCGGATGGTGTGGCCCGGAACCGCCAAAAGCTCCCCCACCGCCTTCGACGAGAAGGGTCGGGGGCCGCCGGAGCCTTCCAGGCGGGAGAGTATCGTGTAGAGGCGGGCGAGCCGTTCGAGGACGGGGTCAGGAAGTCCCGCCCGAACCGTGAAATTTTTCACAATTCATGTTAGCCCGAGTCGCCCTTTCGTGTCAAGCGTCGAGACTCCGGGTGTCGGAGCCCGGTACCGAGAACCCGCCGGGGTGCCGGGGTGCCGGGGTGCCGGTCCGGGGAATGCCCGCCTGGGTCCCGGTAACGCCGAAACGCGCCGAAAGCCAGAAATGGAACAGGCCGGCGACAGGGCCTCAGGCCCGGACCATCCGGATGGCGTCGTAGCGGCAGATCTGGGCGCAGACTCCGCATCCCAGACAGAGCTCCG